>CAZSJF010000243.1:0-4805 GCA_964606705.1 uncultured Bacteroidales bacterium | reverse complement strand
TTAGGTAGTGGTGTACAACAAGAAGTTGGAGGTACCAACTGGACTGATTTTGAAAACCTGACAGTTAATGTTCCGGTGTGGAATGGGGTAAAAATGACAGTTACAGACAACAGGGTAAATGGAGTATTATCCTTAGAAGACGGGGGGGTATTATTAAACAGCAATACATTAATAATAAATAACCCGACATCAGGTGCAGTAACAACAACACTTGGATTTATAGTTAGTGAAACACTTGACGGCACCCCCAATCCTTGTAACAGCAGGGTTCGATGGAACATAGGAGAAGGCGGCGATATGTATACAATACCTTTCGGGACAAACAAAGGGTCTGCCTCACTGTCATTAACAGTGGCAGTAACATCTCCGGGAACAGGCTCTTCCGGATATATCATGGCAGCTACATATCCTACAGCAGATGACAATACGCCGTTTGCGGCATACCCGGTAACAGTAACTTCAATGGCACCAGATGTGTTATATGTTACGGATAGATTTTATTCATTAACGTTTAATGGCTTTACAGGCAACCCTACCGCTGATTTAACAATAGCATATGAGTCAGAAGACCTGATAGGTAACAGTATTACTGAATTGAGCTTACAGGCACAATCAAGCGAAGATGGTTCAAGTTGGTCAGCTCCTTCAGGAATACAAGTGGTAGGCCCCCCTACAGCAGTTACTAATATAACTAATGTAAACAAATCGTTGGTATGGGTATTAGTAGACGGTGCACATCCGTTGCCAATAGAATTACTTGATTTTAAAGCAGAATGTGATAACAATAACGTAACGCTGACATGGACAACAGCAACGGAAACCAATAACGATTATTTTACCATAGAGAAAAGTCCGGAGTTTCAAAACTGGAGTCCGTTGGCAGATGTTGACGGAGCAGGTAACAGCAGTAGTGTTATCAGTTATTCATATGCAGACGAAAATCCAAATAGAAATGTAACATATTACAGGCTAAAGCAGACAGACTATGACGATCAGTATTCATATTCCGACCCGATATCAGCATATTGTTTCACTTCTGACAACAATATAGAGGTAACAGAGATTCGGATAACAGAGGAGAACAACCTTGTAATAAGCTTTAGTTCTGAGAAGGGCGGCTTACAGCATTTCAACTTATATGACGACAGGGGAAGGCTTATAACAGATGAAAATATTCTTACGGATCCGGGAAAGAATGTTATGACATATAACCTGAACAACCTGAGTAACGGGATATACATGTTTACCATATACAACAACAGCAAATCCGTAACCAAGAAATTACTGATACAGAATTAGTTTTCTTGAAATGTGTTATAAATAAAAATTCCTTACTTCGATTACTTTCACTAAAGTTTAGGCAGTCTCGTTCGGAATGGCGGATAATTCGGAATCTTAATGTTACAGTCTAAGTAGTTCACGTAATTTCCTTACCACATACAAAAAAGTAAGATTTAATTAGTCATTTTTTAAACAAAGTAATAATTTTGGAACGGAAAAATAATTTTTAAAAATATGGCAGCACCTGAATTTAAGTATCAAAAGCCTTTTCCGGTTGGAAAAGATGAAACGGAATATTATCTGCTTACGAAGGAACATGTTTCCTTGTCACAGTTTGAAGGTAAAGAAATACTGAAAGTTGAACCGGAAGGACTTACTCTTTTGGCCAAAACAGCCATGCACGACTGTTCTTTTATGTTAAGGACACAGCATATCAGGCAGATAGCTGAAATTCTTGATGACCCTGAAGCCGGCGATAACGATAAATATGTTGCCCTCACAATGCTTCGCAATGCTGAAATATCTGCAAAGGGAGTACTTCCTTTTTGTCAGGATACAGGAACCGCGACAATAGTTGCCAAAAAAGGGCAGCAGGTGTGGACAGGAGGAAATGATGAAGAGTTCCTTACACATGGGGTATATAAGACTTATACGGGTGACAACCTCCGTTATTCGCAGACAATACCGCTGGACATGTATAAGGAAAAAAATTCCGGCACCAACCTTCCTGCTCAGATTGACATTTATGCCGGTGAAGGAAATGAATATAATTTTCTTTTTATTGCAAAAGGTGGTGGTTCCGCCAATAAAAACATGCTTTATCAGGAAACCAAAGCTTTGCTTAATCCTCAAAACCTTGAAAAGTTTCTTGTTGAAAAAATCAAATCGCTTGGCACTGCGGCCTGCCCGCCTTATCATATAGCATTTGTTATAGGAGGCACATCTGCTGAGGCATGTTTGAAAACTGTCAAGCTGGCATCGGCAAAATATCTTGACAACCTTCCTTCCGAAGGAAATGACGGAGGACAAGCATTCCGTGATATAGAACTGGAAAATAAAATTCTTAAAGCAGCATATAATACAGGTTTGGGAGCACAGTTTGGAGGTAAGTATTTTGCTCTGGATGTTCGTATTATCCGTTTGCCGAGGCATGGGGCTTCATGCCCTGTAGGCATGGGTGTTTCCTGTATCGCCGACAGGAATATCAAAGCAAAAATCAACAAAGAAGGTATCTGGATTGAAAAAATGGAAAATAATCCCGGCAGGTTTATTTCTGAGAAGTACCGTAAGGCTGATGAAGGCAATGCTGTAAAGATTAACCTCAACAGGCCGATGAAAGATATTCTGGCTGAACTTTCAAAGCATGCTGTGGGGACAAGATTATCCCTTAACGGAACAATTATTGTAGGCCGTGATATTGCACATGCAAAACTTAAGGAACGCATTGATAAAAAAGAAGGGCTTCCTCAGTATATCAAAGACCATCCGATTTTCTATGCCGGGCCGGCAAAAACTCCCGCAGGCATGCCGTCAGGGGCATTCGGGCCCACAACAGCAGGGCGAATGGATTCTTATGTTGACTTGTTCCAGTCCATGGGCGGAAGCATGATTATGATAGCCAAAGGCAACCGCAGCCAGGCTGTAACTGATGCGTGTAAAAAGTATGGAGGCTTTTACCTCGGCAGCATTGGCGGGCCCGCTGCAATACTTGCACAGGAAAATATCAAAAAACTGGAACTTCTGGAGTACCCCGAACTTGGAATGGAAGCTATATACAAAATTGATGTAGTGAATTTTCCTGCATTCATACTTGTTGATGATAAGGGGAATGATTTCTACAAATCAGTCATGAAATAATTTATTTTTTTCATATAATAGTTTGCAGATATTAAAAAAGTATTATCTTTGCATTCGTAAAATCTCTCTTTCCAGAGAGATTTTTTGTTGAGGGACAGAATAAAAGAGGGGACATAAGTGTCCCTTTTATTTTTTAACCATTAAATTAATAATACAAATGGAAAGTATAAATTTAGTTGAATCGTTTTCGGAGTTTAAAGATTTTAAGAATATTGACAGGGAGACGCTGATGCATATCATAGAAGAGACATTCAAGCATCTGATAGAAAAAAAATACGGCTCCTCGGAAAATTTTGATATCATTGTCAATGTTGATAAAGGAGACCTTGAAGTATGGAGAAACAGGACAATTGTAGAAGACGGTAAGGTTGAAGATGAAAACGGCCAGATAGCATACTCCGAAGCCATTAAGATTGAGCCTGACTTTGAAGTAGGCGAAGAAGTTACTGAAGAAGTTAAAATGAAAGACTTCGGCAGAAGGGAAATACAGACTATAAGACAAAACCTGATTTCCAAAGTCATTGAATACGAAAAGAACAGTAACTATAAAAAATACAAAGACCGTGTAGGTCAGATTATATCAGGTGAGGTATACCAGGTATGGAAAAAAGAAATACTGGTGCTGGATGATGAAGGAGTTGAGCTTTTCCTGCCGAAATCCGAACAGATACCTTCTGATTATTTTAAAAAAGGAGATGTTGTAAGAGCAGTGGTGCTGAAGGTCGAAATGAAGAATAATTCTCCTGTCATAGTGCTTTCACGCACATCTACTGTTTTTCTGCAGAAACTTTTCGAATCTGAAGTGCCGGAAGTATATGACGGACTGATAACAATAAAAAATATTGTCAGGGCACCGGGAGAAAGAGCTAAGGTTGCTGTGGAATCTTATGATGACAGAATAGATCCTGTCGGCGCCTGTGTCGGAATGAAAGGTGCCAGGATACACGGTATTGTGCGTGAACTTAAAAATGAAAATATTGATGTGATCAACTTTACCACAAATCCTTCATTGTATATAACCAGGGCATTGAGCCCTGCAAAAATTTCATCTATAAGTATTGATGAAGCAAATAAAAGAGCAGGAGTTTATCTGAAACCCGACCAGGTTTCCCTGGCAATAGGAAAAGGAGGGTTTAATATTAAACTTGCGGGACAGCTGACAGGTTATGAAATTGATGTGTACAGGGAGGCTGAAGTTGATACCGAAGATGTCGACCTGCAGGAATTTTCCGATGAAATAGACCAGTGGATTATTGATGAATTAAGAGCTATAGGCTGCGATACTGCTAAAAGTGTTCTGGATATCAGCGTTGAAGACCTTGTGAAAAGAACAGACCTTGAAGAAGAAACGATTAATGAAGTCATAAAAATTCTTAAAGCAGAATTTGAATAAATATTTCGGGGTTCTGTAAAGACGTACTTTGTAATTTAAAGCAAAAATAAACAATTCAATATGTCAGAGGAAAAACAAATAAGATTAAGTAAGGTTGCAAAAGAGTTTAATATCGGGGTTTCAACAATTGTCGAATTCCTTTTACAAAAAGGGTATAAAATTGACAATAATCCCAATAATAAGATAACTTCTGATTTGTTTGATATATTGGTTAAAGAATTTCAGTCAGATAAAACCGTTAAGGAAAAATCACAGAAAATAGGATTGGAATATA
>CAZSJF010000242.1:0-4827 GCA_964606705.1 uncultured Bacteroidales bacterium | reverse complement strand
CAGATGGCGCTATTGGTAAAACCATAGTATTTGCGGTTTCGAGAAATCATGCGATTGAGCTTACAAAGATTTTAAACATCATGACGCCAGAATGTAATGGCAAGTTTGCACAAGTCATAATTTCTGGTGTAAAAAACGCATCAGGATTAGCTAAGGACTTCAAAAAAGATGAAAATTATTGGCCAAGAGTAACGGTTACGGTAGACATGCTTTCAACTGGTTATGATTGCCCTGAAATACTAAATCTTGTACTTGCAAGACCAGTTGCCTCTCCTACTACGTATATTCAGATTAAAGGAAGAGGCACGAGGAAATATACTTTTAAAGATGGAACCGAGAAAAAACATTTTGTACTTCACGATTTTTGTGAAGTTGCAAAATACTTTGAAGAAGAATATGACTATGAGGAACCGTTACCAACACCAATAGGCGGTAAGCGTACGCCAGTACCACCTCCTCCACCACCTCCACCGAAAGTTACATATTTAGGCACAGACGAAACTGTTTATAAAGAATGGATAGAAATAGGTGCTGAAGGCGAAAAAGTAGATCGAATGCTATATCAAAATAAGTGGAAAGAACGAATACTAAAAATTGCTAAAGAAAAACCAGAATGAGTTGAAGCAGCTAAGACGAATAATTTTTCAGATGATCTAATAGAGTATCTTAATACATCTGTTTTGAATGCGCCGAAAGATTATTTTAATGAAAGCAATCTTGCTAAAGTATATAGAGTCTTTGCTTCTATAGCTGACTATATTCGCGCTGCTTTAGGAATAAAAGAATTACCAAATCCAGAAGAGCAATTAAACGAGTTGGTAGACTCTTTAACAGTCGAATATGATCTTAACTTAGAGGAAATAAGACTTTTGCGTGTTCTTGTTCATCAGCTTAGCGAGAGCCCACAATATGCAAGACAGTTTGTTAGTGGAGACTACTCATTTTTTAATAATCCGCCATTTACAGCGTATGGGGGCGTAAGTGCATATGTGTCTATGCTAGGCGATAACGCTAAAGAAATATTCGATAAGATTAAATACAGTAACCCATTAAAGCTAGTTTTAAGTTAGGATAGATAAATGCCACCATTAAATTTTGTAAACTCTGATTTAAAACAAAAAGCTGACCAATTAATGAATGAGCTTTGGTCTGGTGGGGTTAATATACCTACAACGAGTATCGAACAGATCAGTTATCTTATGTTTTTAAAAAGTCTCACTGAAATGGATGAGAAACATGCAGAGCTAGCTAGAAAGACTGATTCGAAATATAAGATTTTATTTTCCGGGTCTTGGGCAAAGTATAGTTGGCGTACAGTATCGCGTCTTTCAGGAGATGAGCTATATAATACGTTAGTTGAGGCATTTGAGAAATTTCAAGAACTTCCGAACCTCTCCGAGATGGGGAAGATCCTTTTTAGGCAGGCGCACCTAAAGATATACTCAAGACCAACTTTAAAGTCGTTAGTAAGCATTGTAGATGGTATGGACTATAACAATACTCAAAAATACGACACAGATGTTAAGGGGGACTTATACGAGTATCTTTTAAGTAAAATAAATACAAGTGGTACAAATGGTCAGTTTAGAACCCCTCGTCATATTATTGATTTCATGGTGAGATTAATTGATCCACAGCCGGGAGATTACATATTGGATCCTGCTTGCGGTACGGCAGGTTTTCTAATACAAGCATATAAGTATATTTTAGAAAAAAATACAAGCAAAGACGAGCTGAAGGCAGGTCATAAGACAGGCGATAAGCTTAAACCCTCGCAACATAATTTTCTCAAAGAGCAAGCTTTGACCGGATATGACAATGATGGTGAAATGATCAAATTCGCTATTATGAACCTTTACCTACATGGTCTTGAAAGTGCCAATGTCCGCCACTTTGATCCTCTTTGTTGGCAGAATGACAAAGATAGGAAGTATGATATTATTTTGGCAAACCCCCCATTCTCTGGATCAATAAATGAGGAGTCTATTCTTGAAGATATAAACTTGAATACAACTGCGACTGAATTATTATTCGTAAAATATATGGCAGATCATCTTGCGCCCAGTGGCAAGGTGGCGGTTGTTGTTCCCGAAGGATTGCTTTTTGGATCAACCGGAGTAAATTTAAAGTTAAAAAAGATACTCCTTGAAGAATTTAACATCTTAGGAATCATAAGTATAGCTGCTGGTATGTTTAAGCCATATACGGGTATTAAAACTTCAGTATTAGTATTCTCTAAGGATAAGCCTGAAAAGAAAATATGGTTCTATGAATTAAGTAATGATGGTTTTAGCTTGGATGAAAGACGTAATCCAATAAGCGCAAATGATATTCCCGATTTATTAGAGAAATGGGAGAACAAGCCAGAGTCTGAGAAATCATGGTGGGTTGACATCAAAGAAATAGAGAAAGACGGCTACAACTTGACCGCAGGACGATACAAGAAGTATAAGGTAGAGCTTATAGAGCATGAAGATCCGAAAGAGATTGTAAAGAAAATACTTAATATTGAAGAAGAAATTAAAGAAGATTTAAAGAAACTTATGGAAGAAATTAATTAGATGAAGAGAGCAACTAAGAGTTTAAAAGAGACTTGTAAAGTAGACTGGGGCAATACTAGCTTAACGAAGAAATCTTATGTTAATAATGGTCAGTTTCTTGGGGTAAGCGCTGCTGGAATCGATGGAAAAATGGATCATTTTGAGCATGAAATAGGTGTTACAGTTATTTCAGCAATAGGAGCTAACTGTGGCAAAATATTTTTCCCTGGAGATAAATTTACAGCAATAAAAAATACAATAACTCTGACGCCTAATATTGAAGTAATCTATCCTAGATATTTGTTTTATTCTCTTCAAAATAATAGATTCCCAAAGCGAGGAGCAGGTCAACCATTTATTACAAAGGGTGATGTCGAGAAGTATCAAGTTTCTATTGCGCCTCTTCCTGAACAAAAACGCATTGTCGAAATCTTAGAAAAAGCCGATACTCTGCGAAGAAAACGCCAAGAAGCAGACAAATTAAGTGACGATATTGAGCAGTCTATATTTATGAAGATGTTTGGGGATCCGAATATAAATCCAAAAAAATGGGCCATAAGTAGTCTAGAGAAAATATGTCTTTCTAAAGGGCGATATGGGTCCGGTGCTGCTGCGACGCAATACGACCCTAATAAGCCAAGATATGTTAGGATTACCGACATTGATAGCAGTGGTTATTTAAACAGTGATAAAGTTTCTCCCAACACCTCAAGAGACGAATGGAAAGACTATGTTTTGGAGGGTGGCGATATTATATTTGCCAGATCGGGAGCTACTGTTGGTAAAACATACCTATATCGGAAAGAAGACAAATTTTGTGTTTATGCTGGATATCTAATTAGGTTCAAACCTAATACGAAATTAGTTCACCCTGATTATTTGTTCTCATTTACAAAAACTAATTTCTATAAAAATTGGGTTAAATCAAAAATGAAAACCGCCGCTCAACCAAATATAAATGCAAAACAATATGGACTAGAACTGTTACTCCCAATACCGCCATTACCAGATCAGCAAAAATTCGCAGACCTTGTTCAAGAAATCAACAAAATTAAAGAAAGACAGCAAGAATCTAAAAAAGAGCTAGACAATCTTTTTAATTCGCTTATGCAAAAAGCATTTAACTAAAGTATGGATAAAGGGGACGGTTCTATTTAATTATCTCTTTGGGGAACGTCCCCATGTTTTTCCTAACCTTGACAAAGCACATTCCCATGCTATACTTGTATCCACATTAAGAAATCATATACGGTTCCGTAGCTTAGAACCGATAACATATTTTTAGCACCAGTTTAGATCGGGTTTAGAAGTGGTTTGTTTCACGGAGTTTGGACTTTAAAATAATTAAAACCTTCATTGGTCGTAGCATGGCCGATGAGGGTTTTTGTTTTTATGGGGCATATGCGGCACGAAAGGGGAGGAACTGATATGGAAGGCGGGAACTTTTTAAAAAATTCACAGATCATTGTTTTGGGTATTTGTATTGCAGTGGCAACGATAGCTTCCAGCGTTATTTTATCGGGCGGATTTTTAAAGGTAATGAAATTTACCAGGGAGCAGATATCAGTTACAGGTTCAGCGACAAGAGAGATCAGGAGCGACTATATTGTATGGAAATGCGAATTTTCACGGAGGGATGAGGACCTTAAGGCCGCCTATGCGAGCCTTAGGTCGGATCTCGATAAGGTTAAAGCATATTTTAATTCAAAGGGCGTAAAAGAAAATGAAATTACGATATGCCAGGTTGCCACAGAAACAGTCTTTAAGAAGAATGAAAAAGGCAATGACACCAATGATATCCAGGGGTATCGTTTAAGCCAGGGCATAGAAATACGGTCCAATGATGTCGCTAAAATAGATAAGGTAGCGCGCGAGGTAACAGAGTTGATAGCTCAGGATATAGGGCTTACTTCATCTGCTCCGGAATATTTTTATACCAAGCTGGATGAGCTCAAGATAGAAATGCTCGCTAAAGCCACAGAAAATGCCAAGCAAAGGGCGGAAAGCATGGTTAAGGCTACTGGAAACAAAATAGGTTTCATGCGCTCGGCCAGGATGGGGGTCTTTCAGATCACTCCCGTTACCTCTACAGACGTATCTGATTGGGGTGTGAACGATACCACATCACTCGATAAGAAGGTAATGGCGGTAGTGACTGTAAGTTTTGCTATCGAATAGTTATTAAGGAAGATTTGTTGAAAGTTGAGGCCTGGCCCCTATTTTAACCACTTAACCTTGATTTTCATTAAAAATTTGCTATAATAAAATATCAACAGGAAACCTTTGC
>CAZSJF010000241.1:2129-4858 GCA_964606705.1 uncultured Bacteroidales bacterium | reverse complement strand
TAAGTATTCAGCAGAGATTTATCTTATAAAAGCTTTACCTGAAAACACTAAAATCAATGTTTCAACAAAAGCTGGGACAGATGAAAAAATTGAAAAGCAGAATAAACAATCTTGTTATCCTGCTACTACAACTGGGGAAGGATTAAAAAGTTTTTCGGGAAATATCATAATTGTACCTGATAATGCAAAGTATTCGAACTATGCTGATATGGATACAATTCCTTTTACAACAGAATTTATTGTTGCCGAGCCGTCAGCTTCAATTATGACTAAATATTTAATAAAAGGCATAGAAAATCCTCTTTATATTTCTGTATTGGGAGTTCCAAATGAATATGTAAAAGTGGAAAGTTCAGGAGAAAATATTTCCGGGAGTAATGGGAATTATAAAATTATTCCGAAAAATACAGGAAAGTGTGTGATAACGGTAAAAATTGAACATAATGGTTCTGTGAAAGTTGTAAATAATTATGAATTTGAAGTTATAGAAAAGAAATAAAAATAATTTAAAGGCCATAATCCATAGAAGTTTGTATCAATGAGAAAAGTATATACAATAGGCGAAACTGTTTATGACATCATTTTTAAAGATTCACAGCCTATAGCTGCCAAGCCGGGTGGTGCAATGCTTAACACTGCTGTTTCTCTCGGCAGGCTTAAAACCCCTGTTCGTTTTATAAGCGAATACGGAAAGGATTCAATAGGCCTGATAATTGATGAATTTCTTAAAAATAACGGAGTGAATGTGGACTTTATCAACAGGTTTGATGTCGGGAAAACGCCTCTTGCAATTGCCGTACTTGACGAAAACAATAATGCAGACTACACTTTTTATAAATTATATCCTGATGAAAGATTAAATATTGACTTTCCTGAAATAAAAAAAGATGATATCGTTTTGTTCGGTTCTTTTTATGCAATAACAAAAGAAGTCATGCCTGAAATTGTTGATTTTATCAGGAAAGCAAAAGACAATGATGCTGTCATTATTTATGATCCTAATTTCAGAAAACCGCATTTAAATGAACTTGAGCATGTAAGAGGGTTTATTGAAAAAAACATTTCTCTTTCAGATATTGTAAGGGCTTCTGATGAAGATATGTCACTGATATTCGGTGCGGAAAATATTTCCGAATCTTATAATGTTATAAAGAAATATGGCTGTAACAATTTAATTTATACCAGAAGCTGTGAGGGCGTTTTTCTTAAGACCTCATCTGTTGAGAAATATTACCCTGTGCCAAAAATAAACCCGGTAAGCACAATAGGGGCAGGAGATACCTTTAATGCAGGCCTGATATTTTCTTTGTTGAAAAATGGTGTTGGCCATGCTGATATAGACAGCATTAAAGGACAGTGGGATGATATTGTAAGTACAGCAATAGCATTTGGAACGGAAGCTTGCATGAGTTATGATAATTATATTTCAGAAGAGTTTGCTGGAATATACAATTGATAACCCTAACTCCGACCTTTAGGTCGGAGTTGTGAAAATGACAAATACAAAGGGCTTTAGCCCTGATAAAAACAACATAATATGGCATATGTGAAAATATGGATACATGCAGTTTGGGGAACTAAAAATAGATTTCCGTTTCTTAAGCCAGTAATAAAAGAACAAATAATTAATCATATAAAAGAAAATGCTAATAAAAAACAAATTTTTATTGATATAATCAACGGGCATACTGAACATCTTCATGCTTTAATAGGATTAAATGCTGATATGAGCATTGCCAAAGTAATGCAATTAATCAAAGGTGAATCTGCATTCTGGATAAACAAACAAAAGCTTACAAAAAGTAAGTTTGAATGGGTTGATGAGTATTTTGCTATTTCTGTGAGTGAATCAATGCTTAATAAAGTCAGGGAATATATTATCAATCAGGAAAAACATCATGAAAAAATAACATTTGTGAAAGAGTATGAAGACTTTATGTTAAAGTATAAATTAGAAAATCATGGCTAAAGCCTTTTTTATAGTTTTTTAATATCTCCGCCATAAATGGCGGAGTAAGAAAATTATTGATTGAAACATTATCTTATTAAATGGAAACAGTGCAGGATTCACAATTACAGTTAGCATACGATTTTGTTCAGTACACTGATAAAAATATATTTCTTACAGGTAAAGCAGGAACAGGCAAAACAACGTTTTTACACAGTCTTAAAGGGAATTCATATAAACGCATGGTTGTCGTTGCCCCTACCGGCGTTGCTGCAATAAATGCAGGAGGCGTTACCATCCACTCTTTTTTTCAGATGCCTTTTACTCCTCATATACCAAAAGAAAAAGAACATGATGAACACATTGATTTGTACGGAAGTAAAAAAGCACAGCCGGATTCTGCTGTCCATAAGTTCAGCCGTGAAAAAATAAGTATTATAAAAAGCCTTGACCTGCTTGTTATTGATGAGATAAGTATGGTGCGTGCAGATTTACTTGACGGTGTTGATGAGGTTTTAAGGAAATACAGGCATAATGGCAAACCTTTTGGCGGAGTGCAGCTGCTCTTGATAGGAGACCTTCATCAGCTTGCACCTGTTGTTAAAGAAGATGAAAGGGGAATTTTACAACAGTTTTATGATACGTTTTTTTTCTTTGGCAGCAGAGCTTTGCAGAAGACAGATTATGTCAGCATTGAACTTAAGCATATTTACCGGCAGAGTGATGACAGGTTTATAAATATATTGAATAAAATACGTGATAATAAAGCCAACACAGAAAC
>CAZSJF010000241.1:0-2119 GCA_964606705.1 uncultured Bacteroidales bacterium | reverse complement strand
AGGACGACGTTTAATTTTGTATTTTTGATTGATGCCAACAAAGAAACATTCAAAGAACTCAATAAGAGGTATAATCCTGCCTTTGCGAAATCATATGAAAGCGGATATATTACACTTACTACTCATAATTATCAGGCAAAGGCGATAAATGAAGACAAACTTAACAGACTTCAGGAAAAATCATATTCTTTTAATGCAATTATACAAGGTGAATTTCCTGAATATTCATTTCCTACCGAACAGGAACTTGTATTGAAAAAAGGTGCACAGGTTATGTTTGTGAAAAACGACAGCTCGCGTGAAAAACTATATTTTAATGGTAAAATAGGAACAATAACAGAATTTGATGATGAGTTGATTGTTGTGAAATGTGAAGGGGATAAACATCCTATATCTGTAAGCATCGTCGAATGGCATAATTACAAATATGAGATTGATAATGAAACAAAGGATATAAAGGAAAATGCCATTGGATCTTTTATGCAGTATCCACTTAAGCTTGCATGGGCAATAACTATTCATAAAAGCCAGGGGTTGACGTTCGACAAGGCCGTCATTGATGCCAATGCTGCATTTGCACATGGACAGGTGTATGTGGCGTTGAGCCGCTGCAGGACACTCGAGGGGCTGGTGCTCAGCACTCCTATTTCTCAACATTGCATTAAAAGTGATTCAACAATATCTGCATTTACCAATGAAGTAGAGCAGAATCCACCGGAACAACAACTTCTCGATGATTCTAAAAAAGATTTTCAGCAAAAGTTGCTTGTGGAGCTGCTGGATTTTAAAACTATTTCACAAAGGTTGTATTTTGTGATAAAATTGCTGAAAGAAAATCTTGGAAGTATAAATGGCAGTTTGCTTACTGAATTTGAAAAAGCCGCTTCATGTCTTAAAACAGATATATCAGATGTGTTGGGGAAATTTATGGTTCAAGTGGAGCAGATGATATTGCAAAAAGATGATATTGAAAGCAATGATGTTATACAGGAACGTGTAAAAAAAGCCTGTGTGTATTTTTCAGAAAAAACGGAAATAATATTATGGAAGATTTTAACTGATGTTTATGTTGAATCTGATAATAAAGCAGTACGTAAATCAATAAATGAAGCGTTGGAGCGGCTGGCGGAAGAAGTTTATATCAAGCGGGCATGCCTTAAAGCCTGTATTTCCGGGTTTGTAACTAAAACTTATCTCGAGGTGAGGGCAAAAGCATCCATTGAAAAAATAGAAATAAAAAATGCCAGAAAAAAATCAGATGAACACACATATAGTGCAACGGAAAATCCTGAACTTTATGCACATCTTAAAGCATGGCGCAATAAAAAAGCTGATGAGAACAATGTTCCTGTATATATGATTATACAACAGAAAACAATTACGGAACTTGCAGGTAAACTGCCGGCTTATGTTTCGGAACTTAAGAATATAAAAGGTTTAGGAAAGAAAAGGATAAAACAGTTCGGGGATGAAATATTGGAAATAATAAATGAATATCGTGCGGAAAATAATATGGAAATGCCACCGGAAATTACTGAAAAGGAAGTTTCTTCGAAGAAAATAAAAGTTAACACAAAACAGATAAGCCTTGAATTATTTAATTCAGGAATGACCATTGAACAGATAGCTGCAGAGCGCCGCATGTCGGTTGTTACAATAGAAGGGCATCTTGCTTATTATATTGGTACCGGTGAGTTGGACATAAACCAGTTTGTAACACCCGACAAAATTGAATTGATTTCAGATTATTTTTTGAATACTAATACTTATGGTTTAACTCCTGCCAAAGAATCTTTAGGAGATAATGTGTCGTATTCGGAACTGCGCTTTGTGCTTGAGTATTTGGAGTTTATGGGGAAGATTAGGATGCCGTAATTTATTTGTGGGTAAATTTATTATTTTTTTGTTACTTTCCGATACAAAATATATTTAGTGCTTATAATCAATCACTTATAAAATGAAGGTACAAATAAGGTACAAATAATGTAATATTGAGTTACTTATGAGAAAGTTTAATCAGATAAAATTATAGTATTAATTCAACAACCAATACGTTAAGAGACTTATTGGATATTCCGAGCAAAGTAGACCACCTATTCCGCAGCAAACTGTGCCACCA
>CAZSJF010000240.1:0-4888 GCA_964606705.1 uncultured Bacteroidales bacterium | reverse complement strand
AAGAAAAATATGGCAATGAAATCGCTGCAAACAAGACCATACTTTACGGAGGCAGCTGCAACGCACAGAATGCAAAAGAACTGTTTACCAACCCAGATGTTGACGGAGGACTTATAGGAGGGGCTTCGCTGAAAGCAGGAGATTTCGTCCAGATAATAAATTCGATATAGGAAGACCATTAAAATAACACTATCTCAACAGTATCACATGCCCATATTTCTTCTTTTTCTGCGTATTATCAATATCCCTGTAATATACAAACCATGAGTAGACACCTCCGGGGCAAAGTTCTCCTTCATATTTTCCGTTCCATCCTGTATCTATGTCTTTGGTATAAAAGATTTTCTTTCCCCATCTGTCATAAATATACAACTCAAATTCTGTCACGTTTATTCCTGCCGGCCTAAACACATCATTACTGCCATCCCCATTGGGAGAAAAGCTATTCGGCATCCATATTGCTGATGTCGGACATTCACTTATAAGAACAGAATCTGAAGCACTGCCACAATAATTATTTACCGTGACATAATATAATCCTTTACCTGCAACATTATATATTTGACCTATAGCTCCATCCTGCCACAAACAACCGTCAAAACAATTTACAGCATCAATAGCAATGATAGTCCCATCATAAATGCATGTATCGCTTCGCAGGTTTACATAAGGAAATTCATTAACAACGATAGTGACCTGGTCGGTACCGGAGCAGTTACTTGCATCAAAACCTGTAACTGTATATATAACAGAAACTACAGGAGATACTGTTATTGAAGAGCCTGTTTCATTTGTATTCCATTGATAACTTACTCCGCCTGCTGCTGTTAAGACAGCACTTTCTCCCTGACAGATGGTATTATCGTTACCGGCAGATATCACAGGTAACTGATATACTGTAATTATTATTTCATCGGTATCTGTACAGCCGCTGTTGTATGCTGTTACTGTATACGTATTCGTTACAGACGGGGTAATAGTAAAAGATGCCAATGTTTCACCTGTATTCCAGAGATAAGTTGTGCCGCCTGCTGCAGTAATGACATATGATTCGTTTTCACATATTGTATCGTCATTACCGGCATCAGCAGTTGGTGTGGTATTTATTGTAATAATAACTTCATCAGAACCGGTACAGCCATTATTATCCGTTACTGTTACAGTATATGTTATGCTGGATGAAGGATTTACCGTAATGGTTTGTGTTGTTTCAGAATTGCTCCAGAGATAACCTGACATGCCGTTATTAGCCTGTAATACAATATTTCCACTATTACATAACGACTGGTCAGCTCCTGCATCAGCTGCAATGGAACCAACCGTTATTATCAGGCTGTCTGTATCAGTACATCCAAGTTCTGTAGTTACAGTATGTTTAACATTATACACTCCGTCATTGTAATAGGTATATGTAGGGCTTTGATATGACAAAGTATCCCCATTGCCAAAATCCCAGAAATATGTAAGATTTCCTGATGGGGTTGAATTATCCAGAAAAGTGACTGTCAGAGGAGCACAGCCGTATGAGGTATCTGCTGTAAAATCAATATATGGCTCTGTAGTTACAGTTACGGAATCATATTTTTGCAAACCACATTTGTCTTTATATGAGACATAATACTTTGTTGTTATACCCGGATATACAAAAGGATTGCCAATCGCAGTATCCGAGATCGCATAATAAGGCGACCATAAATAATCTGTCCCGCCTTCATAAGCATTAAGTTGTATAGTATCTCCTTTACAGATGGCAGTATCTTTCATAACATTTGCCGTATCAACACATACTTTATGAATATTATTGTAAGCTCCTGTGGCCGAAGTAAATCCCCACCAAACATCAGGGTTTCCCGAGAAGATATCAGATATTACATCATATTTCAGGGACAGTCTGAAGTTACAGTCAAAATAAACTTTTATAGAATCACAGGTTGGATCCCATGATATTTTCACTATATGGTCGGCGCCATCTTCAATATTTATGCCTGTGACACTTGCCTGTACAGGCCCTGCAAGATGCAATGTAGGATTAGTGTGAAAGGTGTTGCCATCTCTTAATATAGCAATATGATCAGCTGCTAAATCACCATTACTGCCATTATTATAAGTATCAAATTCTATTCCCAGGGCAGGAAGAAAGCCTACAAAACCTATTCCATATCCTCCTGTGCCAATAGCAGAAAGGCCCACCTGTTGTAATACAAACACTATCCCGTCAGCACCTATAGTATCTTTTGTGCCAAAATTCATTGTTATCTCTATATTGAATGGATTATCCAGATCAAGTTGCTGATAATACCATACCGAACCTATGCTCCATGACTGGGCAAGAGATACGATATAACAGCTATTACTTAATGTCACAGCATCTCCATTGGTCTGGCATACCTGTGCCGTGGATCTATCTGTATATACAAAAGCAATTGATACAAAAAATATTATTATTAATATATTTCTCATTTTATATTTTTTAAAGAAACAGACTTATTACAAAATTAACAATAATTTATTCAAGACTTAAAATTAAACATAAAAGTGAAAAAAGACAAAAGAATATTGTGGTCATTAAAAGCGGATATATATTAATATTTCATTATCTGACTTATTAAAAACCAAAAAAATTTTAAATGATTAATTAAATTTTTAAATTTGCTTTATGTTTAATTCATATACAACTTTATTAATAAGTGTCCGCGTAATTGATATTATAGATATACTGCTTGTTGCAGTGCTGTTATACCAGTTGTATAATCTGATAAGGGGCACTGCGGCAATAAATATTTTCATCGGCATTATCTCCATTTACCTTATCTGGAAATTAGTAAAAGCATTCCAGATGGAATTACTCGGGGAGATTCTCGGACAAGTCATAAGTGTCGGCATAATAGCACTTATTGTCGTCTTTCAGCAGGAAGTACGCCAGTTTCTGCTTATGGTAGGCAATCCCAGTTATTTCAGAAAAGGCTTTCTGAAAATCTTTTTCGACAGATGGAAAATGAACAAAGCATTATTGCATGATATTGATGAAATAATAAATTCTTGTGAAAAAATGGCAGGCTTATATACAGGTGCATTGATAGTAATTGCCAAAAGAAATGACCTGACACATTATATGGTAACAGGAGAAATTCTTGATGCCAGAATATCAGGGCATCTTATAGAAAATATTTTCTTCAAAAACTCACCGCTTCACGATGGTGCAATAATAATACACGGTGGAAGGATAAAAGCTGCAAGATGTATCCTGCCTATTTCCCATAGTCCAAATATTCCTTCCCGTTTCGGACTGAGGCACAGAGCTGCTATCGGAATAACTGAAATAACTGATTCAATAACAATAGTGGTCTCAGAACAAACAGGGAAAATATCCTACTGCACACACGGGAAAATAGAATTCGATATCAGCTTATTTGATTTAAAAAAACATCTCAAGCATGAACTCAATATTTGATATAATCAACAATTTTTATAATAACATCAGGATTATATAATGACAGAGGAATTCCTTTACTATATATGGAAATTTGGTTTGTTTGAAAAAGAGCCCCATACTTCCTGCGGCAAAAAACTTCAGATAATAAACAGGGGAACATTCAACAGTGATGCAGGCCCCGATTTCTTCAACGCCAGAATCAAAATAGGCAATACAACATGGGCAGGAAATGTTGAAGTACACTTAAACTCATCCGACTGGCACAGGCATTCACACAACAAAAACAAATCCTTTGATAACATCATTCTGCATGTGGTTTATAACAACGATAAAGAGATAAAAAGAAATAACGGCGAAATCATTCCGACTTTTGAGCTGAAAGATAAATTTGACCTGAAACTTTACAATAACTACAGGAAATTCATGGAAAGTTCCCTGTGGGTTCCATGCGCTAATCAGCTGAAAAATATTGACAATATCCTGCTCAGAAGTTATTTTGAAAGCCTGCTGGTGGAACGGCTTGAAAAAAAATACACCGACCTGAAAGAATCCCTGAAATTATATAATAACAACTGGGAACAACTGTTTTACGTGAATATTGCCAGGAACTTCGGCTTTAAATCAAATGCTGTGCCGTTTGAACTGCTTGCAAAATCATTGCCTATCAGTTATCTCGCAAAGCATAAAAATAACCTGCTGCAGGTAGAAGCATTGCTGTTCGGGCAGGCAGGACTGCTGGACGGAAAATTCAATGATGATTACTCCGATAAACTGAAAAATGAATATAAATTTCTGAGACAGAAATTTTCATTAAACCCTATTGACAAGCACCTATGGAAATTCCTGCGGCTGAGGCCGTCGAATTTCCCTACAATACGCATCGCACAGTTTGCAGAGCTTATTCATAGATCATCAGGTTTATTTTCAAAAACACTGGAATGCAGGAGTGTAAAGCAGGTTGAAAAACTGTTTTCCGGCATAACCTGTTCGGAATACTGGCAGAGCCATTTTACATTTGACAAGGTTTCTGTAAAACATGAAAAGAATACAGGCAGAGATGCTGTCAACCTAATCATCATTAACACGATAGCCCCTGTTTTATTTTTATATGGCAAAGAAAAAAACGATGATAAATATAAAGACAGGGCTATTAAATTCCTTATGCAGATAACAGGAGAAAAAAATTCAATAATAAACAAATGGCAGGAAGCAGGGGTTAAAGTAAATTCTGCTTTTGACACACAGGCATTACTGGAACTGAAGAACAGCTATTGCAACTTTAAAAAATGCCTGAATTGTAGGATAGGAAATTATCTTTTAAAAAAATCAAACTGACTTAAAAAGAATCATTTTGAAAAACTTTGAAAAACTGAGCAGAATAAAGTACGCAGCAACTTTAATAGCTGTAATAATAATAACAGGTATTACAGGATTTATTATTATAGAATGTTTCTC
>CAZSJF010000239.1:0-4913 GCA_964606705.1 uncultured Bacteroidales bacterium | reverse complement strand
TTATTGCCGCAGGTTTGCTGTGAAGGGATATTTATCAGATAACCTGAAACAGTTGCACGGACAGTATCGTCATCACCGTTATGGTGAAAATTTGCCATAAGTATTCCGTTACTGCTTGTAGGATCTATGACGATATCAACATAAAAGGAAGAATTCCCGTATTGAATGCTTGACTCGCTGCAGTTCCATCGCCCGACAAGGTCGGCGCGGGATATTGTGTCAGAATTGTTTTCATCACCTGGCTGACATGAAATTATGATTGTTGTCAGGCACAATAACAAAAAATAAATGCTGTTTTTTATTAACTTTTTCATAGTAACAAAGTTAAAACAATAATTGTGCCAATCAGAATAAACTGTCTATTAAATTATCATCAACAATATTAGGTATAGTAATTTTTAAATCCGGATTTTGATTCATTGCACGTTTTGCGGTAAAAACAGCTCCTTCATTTCTTGCCCAGCTTCTCCGTGCGATGCCGTTATTCACATCCCAGTGCAGCATCATCTTTAGTCTTCTGTCAGCATCTTCAGAACCGTCAAGCACCATGCCGAAGCCTCCGTTAATAACCTCTCCCCAGCCCACGCCGCCGCCGTTGTGAATGGAAACCCAAGTGGCACCCCTGAATGCATCACCGATGACATTCTGTATTGCCATGTCGGCTGTAAATTTAGAACCGTCATAAATGTTTGAAGTTTCTCTGTAAGGCGAATCTGTGCCTGAAACATCATGATGGTCTCTTCCCAACACAACAGGAGACGAAATTTTACCTTCTCTCACCGCTTTATTAAATGCTTCTGCAATTTTTATCCTTCCTTCACAGTCTGCATAAAGAATCCTTGCCTGTGAGCCGACAACAAGCTTGTTTTTCTTTGCTTCTCTTATCCAGTGTATGTTGTCGTTCATCTGCTGTGTTATTTCAGACGGAGAAGTTTTTGCCATTTTTTCAAGTACATTTACAGCAATATTATCTGTGACATCAAGGTCTTCAGGTTTTGAAGAAGTGCATACCCAGCGGAAAGGACCGAAGCCATAGTCAAAACACATAGGCCCCATTATATCCTGAACGTAAGAAGGATATTTAAAGTCGCCGTTATCTTTCATAATATCCGCTCCGGCCCTGCCTGATTCAAGAAGAAAAGCATTTCCGTAATCAAAGAAGTACATGCCCTTTGCCGTAAGTTTGTTTATTGCCGCAACCTGCCTTTTCAGACTTTCCTGCACTTTTTCTTTAAATGCAGAAGGATTCTCAGCCATCATCTTATTGGAATCTTCAAAACTCAAACCGGCAGGATAGTATCCTCCTGCATAAGGATTATGTAGTGATGTCTGGTCAGAGCCTATGTCCACACGGATATCATTTTCAGCAAAATATTCCCACAGGTCAACAATATTTCCCTGATAGGCAATAGATACCGCTTCTTTACTGCACTGAGCTTTTATTGTCCTTTCAACCAATTTATCCGGGTCATGATATACTTCATCAACCCAGCCCTGCGAATGGCGTTTTTCAACAGCTTTAGGGTTTACTTCTGCAACTATACCGATAGCGCCTGCAATCACTGCAGCTTTTGCCTGTGCACCTGACATGCCTCCTAATCCTGAAGAAACGAAAATCTTTCCGGCCAGGGCTTCATTATTTTTCTGTATTTTTCTCCCTGCATTCAGAATGGTGATAGTAGTTCCATGTACTATTCCCTGCGGGCCAATGTACATGAATGAGCCTGCTGTCATCTGTCCGTACTGCGAAACTCCCAATGCATTGAATTTTTCATAGTCATCAGGCTTTGAATAATTCGGAACGACCATGCCGTTGGTAACAACGACTCTCGGAGCATCTTTGTGAGAAGGGAACAATCCAACAGGATGCCCTGAATATAATACCAGTGTCTGTTCATCGGTCATTTCAGCAAGGTATTTCATCGTGAGCCTGTATTGTGCCCAGTTCTGGAACGCTGCGCCGTTTCCGCCATAGGTGATAAGCTCGTGCGGGTGCTGTGCAACAGCGTCGTCAAGATTATTTGACAACATAAGCATTATTGCCGCTGCCTGTTTCGACTTATGCGGGAAGTCATTTATTGTTCTTGCATAAATCTTATAATCAGGGCGGAAGCGGTACATGTATATCCTGCCATAATCCTTAAGTTCCTGCGCAAATTCCTTTGCAAGTATGGCATGGTGTTTTTTGTCAAAATATCTTAAAGCATTCCTGACAGCCAGTTTTTTTTCTTCGGCTGTTAAAATATCTTTCCTCCGCGGAGCATGACTTATGTTTTTATCGTAAGGCCTGGGCTTAGGCAGTTCATCCGGTATCCCCTGAAGTAAAGACTTTCTGAATTCTGATAGATCCATTTTTTAATTTATTTTTTATTAAAAATCTTTTCAAATTCAGAATAAGTGAGTATTCTGGCATTGTGTATTTGTTTGATTTCAAGCAAATCCTTATCTCCTGTAATCAAATAATCTGCATTACTGTCTTTTGCCAGCGACAATAAAAAATTGTCTTTTTTATCTCTGCATAATTTAATTTTAGAATTGACAGAACATACAACCCCGAATGTATCAAAAAGAGTAATAAGCTTTTCAATATCATGTTTGTCAAAATATTCTGAAAATTTAGGCTTACTTACAACAGATATAAATTCGTCAAGTAATTCCATGCTGAAAACAAGGCGGATTTTTGAATTTAAAATCAGGTTGTCAAGATTTATCAACCGTTTTGATATAAGAAAACTTATCCAGAGATTGGTGTCAATTATTACTTTAATTGGCTTTTTTTGCATAACGCTGAGTTCTGACAAGTTCTACTTCTTCTGTAATCTCTTTCATTGAAAGATTTTTTTTAGACTTGCTGCGAAGCCTGGATAATAATTTTTTCAATTCATTTTTTGAAGAATCAGATTCAGAAATAATTATTAATTTCATATCTGCAAGATATTGCAAAAGGCCTTTTGCTTTGGGGTTTAATATTTCAATTCTCAGAGCTTCCATAAAAACTTTTTTTTCAAATTTACTAAAAAATGTTTTATTTGCCAACATTTTTTTCAAAAGACCTGAATAAACAGTGGTTTTTAACTATTAACTCACAAGACATAGCAGGTTTTGTAATTAAATCTTTTCCTGTGAACTTTTAAGGATATTATATAACAGTTCCCTTGCCCTGAACAGTTGTGCTTTAACTGTGCCTATAGGCAGGTTGAGCTTTTCGGAAATCTCTTCGTAAGATAATTCTTTGAAATATCTCAATTCGACAAGTTTTTTATATCTGGGCTTTAGTTTTTCAACGACTTCGTGCATCAGCTTTGCCTTCTGGTCCAGTATCATTATTTCTTCAGGGTCAGGTGTATTTTCAGAGATTTTATCTGCCATATCTGAAAACCTGTCTTCACCTGCAGGCTTGTCAATAGAAATAATAGTTTCTTTTTTCTTTTTCCTTATATAGTCGATGCAGTTGTTGGATGCTATTTTAAACAGCCATGTGCTGAAAGCATAATCAGGGGTATATTGATGGAGGTTCTTGAATGCCTTGCCGAAAGCTTCTATTGTCAGGTCATCGGCATCGTCCACATTGTTGGTCATCTTCAGGAGCATGAAATAAATGGAATCTCTGTAATATTTCATTAATTCTGCATAAGCCTTCTGGTTCCCTTTCTTGACCGCCAGACATACAAGCTTATAATCACGCTGAGCCTTCTCTGTAAAATTCGGGTTTATTTCCATTTATTCTGTTTATAAATCAGATTTGAGAAAAACGTCATAAAATTAAATATTATCAGAAATATTTCCAATAACGGCGAAATTAATAATAATTTCTTTTCATTCAAATTTATCATGCATTTTTTAATTATTAAGATCTGGCTTGCCAGCCGTAATAACAGCAGCAGTAGTACTATCTGAATAGTATATTCGTAAAAGATAACGGTAAAAAATGTTATATAAAATAATATCTGGGTGAAAGAGAATGTTCCCAGGAGTAATTTATGCCTCAGTTTGTACAGCTGCCCTGTTGTCAGGTGCCTTTTTTTCTGTTTGAACCATCTATAAAATGAGGTTTTTGGCTTTGATATTGTATGTGACTGGTGTGATATTTCTATTTTTGTGTTTCCTGAAGTGGCGGCACAGTTGATAAAAAGGTCATCATCACCTGAAAGGATGCGGTAATGCTTCGTAAACCCTTTGTTTTTGTAGAAAAGTGATTTCCTGTAAGCCAGGTTCCTGCCTACACCCATGTAGGTCTGCCTGATAAGAGAATAAGAAAAATATTGTATTGCGGTGAACAATGCATCAAACCGTATCAGCATATTTAATAATCCTGCCTGTGACTGGTATGCACAATAGCCCAGCACGATTTCTGTTTTATCGGTGAAATTGCTTGCCATCTCCGATATCCATTCTTTGCTTGCAGGCTTGCAGTCAGCATCTGTTAACAGCAGTAAATCATATTTCGCAGATTTAATGCCGACAGAAAGCGGAAATTTTTTTCCTTTGAAGAAGTTTACATTTTCCCTGATATTTACGACTGACAGGTTGGGATATTTGTCTGAATATGTTTTAAGCAGGTAGTCCGTGTCATCTACAGAGCAGTCGTTAACAACCACAACTTCAAAATCAGGATAATCCTGTTCAAGGATGAGCGGCAGATATTCCTTGAGGTTGTCGTATTCGTCTTTTGCCGATATTACTACAGAAACAGGTTCTTTATCCTGCCGGGTTGTTTTTTTTCTGTAAAATGCCAGCCTGCCGAATACCAGCCAGTAATATATGAGCTGAATAAATACACATGAAGCAAATATTAAAAAGATGATGTTATAATAAAAATTCTGTTCCATTAAAATAAATAATATGCAAATTTATTTTTTCTATTCTGATTTTGGATTATGTAAGCAATAAAACTATACTTATTTTTACAACAT
>CAZSJF010000238.1:0-4927 GCA_964606705.1 uncultured Bacteroidales bacterium | reverse complement strand
TTAATTGTAATTTTGTAAAATGGATATAATAATACACTACAAGAGTTTACAGCGATTTTGAAGGCTATAATTTTTTAATAGTAAATTTACTTTATGAAGAAGTTACAGTTATCAAATGCCGGCTCAGAACTTTTTTCTGATATTATAAAGTTAATTGATGAAAGCAGGAATTATGTTGCACAAACCGTTAATGCTGCACTTTCGGTTTTATACTGGAAAATAGGCAGGCGCATCAATGAGGATATTCTCAAAAATAAGCGTGCAAAATATGGTGATGAAATCATTTTATCCCTGTCCCATCAGCTGACGGAATCCTATGGTAGTGGCTGGGGCGAAAAACAAATACGGCATTGTCTACGCAGTGCGGAGACTTTTTCTGAGGAGCAAATTCTCTACGCAGTGAGTAGGAAATGGTGTTATTAAAAAACAAAAATTACTATGAATAAGCTACCGGATAAACAATATATTGAAGTTCTTATTAACCTTAAGATAAGAATCCGTCAGGCCCAGTTAAAAGCAGCTTTAACAGTAAATGTTCATTTACTCTCCATATATTGGGAAATAGGAAAAACTATTCTTGAACAGCAAAGTAATGAAGGATGGGGTGCTAAAATCATTGACCGGCTGTCTGCTGACCTTCAAAAAGAATTTCCGGATATGAAAGGATTTTCTATACGAAATCTTAAGTATATGAAAGCTTTTTCCGAAGCATATCCTGATTTTGATACAATTGTGCAACCATCAGCTGCACAATTAAAATCTACTCAAAAACAACTTCCATCAAAAGTGCAAGGCAAACTTGCACAAAACAAATCTCTTTCCGAAACATCATTTGTGCAAGTGCCACTTGCACAATTAAGCTGGTATCACCATATAACCCTTTTAGATAAAGTAAAAGATAAAAAGGAAAGGTCTTTTTACATAAACAAAACCATTGAAAACGGATGGAGCCGTGATGTGATGGTACATCAGATTGAATCAAAGTTATTTAAAAGACAAGGGCGGATTTCCAGTAATTTTAAAGATATTTTGATTCCACCTCAATCAGAACTGGTACAACAAATTTTTAAAGACCCATACAAATTTGATTTTATATATCTTGGCGAAGAAGCAAAAGAAAGAGATATTGAAGATGCTCTTACCGGTCAGATTACTAAATTTCTTCTCGAATTAGGCCAATGGTTTGCTTTTGTGGGCAGACAATACAAAGTAACACTCGGAGATAAAGAATACTTTTTTGACCTTCTTTTTTACCACACCCGCCTGCGAAGATATATTGTTATAGACCTGAAAATAGACGACTTTAAACCTGAATATAAAGGTAAAATGGAATTTTACCTGAATTTAGCCGATGAACAATTAAAACAAAAAGATGATGAAAACAGCATAGGTTTGATTTTATGTAAAACCAAAGATGGCTTGGTAGCAGAATATGCTTTGAGAGACAGCAAAAAACCTATTGGCATTGCCGAATATAAAATAAATGAGAAACTGCCAAAAAATATTCAGAAAGAATTACCTACTATAAAAGAACTCGAAACTGAAATTGAAAAAGAATATGAAGAATTAAAAAGCCCGTCGCAAAAGCGATTAGATGCTTTAAAAGAAAAATTATTGAAAATAAAAAGTTCTGAAATAAAAGCAAGAACAATCAACACTACAGCAGCAGAACTAATTGAAAAACTCAAACAATTCCCTTCTGATACAAGAATAGTTGTAGCCGGATATGAAGATGGATTTAATGATATCAATGAGTTGCGAAGCATTAACATTAAATTAAATGCGAATAAACAATGGCATGAAGGAACACATGCTGAAAGTAAAGACGCTCATGCAATTAAGGCAGTTGCTTTGCTTGGAAAAAATGTAAATGCAAAAGATTAAAATGAAACCTCTTGCCATAACATTATTACTTATAATATTTTTCATGCAGTCAGCCTCGCCGCAGACATGGCAAAAGCTCGACGATATTGCCAACTCCTATTATAAAAAAAAGAACTACGACTCGGCCTTAGTGTATGCAGAGAAAGCCCTTACCGCTGCCGAGAGGGAATTTACAAGAACCGGTGCAAATTATGACACTGCACTGTGCAGGCTCGCCTCTGTGTGTAAAGCAGCAAAAAAAGAATCCCAGCTTGTGGCCTATTACGAAGAGATTCTGCAGCTGCGTATATCTAAATTTGAAGAACAGGATCCCAATATTGCAAACGGGTTATACTCTACTTCTCAAATATTTAAAACCTTGCATGATGATTATAAAAAAGCTATCCCTGTTTATGAAAAAGCCATTGAATTTATATCATCCATTGATACACTTGACTGGCCACTGATATCAGACTTGTCGGCAATTTTATCAGATGCTAATATGCCGCATGAACAGGATTCTGTGAATATTCAGCATCTTGCCGGAATAAAACAACAGTACGGTTATAAGAGCAAGCAATATCTTAACGCGCTGGACAGCCTATGCAGCAACTACAAATCGTATGGAAAATTCAGACAGGTAATCCCCTTATATGAAGAATATTTCACCTTATACAAAGAGCTTCATATTGCACAAACACCTGAATACGCTGCAAAACTTGCCAATATGGGTTTTTGTTATTATGCAACATCCAGATATAAATCAGCAATGCAATATTATGAAGAAGCGGTTGCCGTATGGCGGAAATGCGGGAAAACAAAGTCTGCAGATTATGGAACCTCACTGTTCTTTTTAGCTTGCACTTACATGAATAATTTAAAAACCGATATTGCATTACCCCTCCTGGAAGAAGCAGCTAAAGTGCTGTACACAGCAAACGGAATAAAAGACCCATATTACAGCACATGCCTTTCCTTTGCAGCTTATTTTCGTCTTTTAAAAGGAGATTACTTAAAAGCTGAAAAATATTATACTGACTGCTACAATGCGGTTTACAATCCATCCGACACGACAGAAAACAATTCAATGGTTTTAATTTCTTATTTACAGGGACTCGGTTATATTTATGATAAGACCAACCGTCCTGAAAAAGCTGATTCCATATATGCTTTGGCTAACAAAAACAGTTTCCGTTTCCTGAACAAATTTTGTTTCATTTATTCCCCTTTTACTTCAGAAACAGGAGTATCTAAATATTTATCATGGTTCAAATTCCACAAGAATTCATTTTACTCATATTTTGTAAAACGTTATCTGAAGAATCCTTCTTTAGCTTCTTACCTTTATGACGATGAGCTCATAAACAAAGGCATGGTATTGAGGTTTATGAAAAGTAAAATTTCGGCAATACTCAACAGCGGCGACTCTGCACTCATCAGAAATTTCGATGACTGGATACAGCTCCGCCAGCAATTGTCAAAACTTTATCTTATCCCCATTTCAGAAAGAAAAGTTGACATACTTGCCTTGGAAAAACAGGTAAAAGATATTGAAGACCAGATATACTTCGGATTATACAAATATTATGATGCAAAGAACAGAAACGTGATGGTTTCATGGAAAGATGTACAGAATAATCTTAAAGACGGAGAAGCTGCCGTGGAATTTATAAGTTTTAACTATTATTCCATTTACCAGAGTCTAAGTGACAGCGTGATCTACTGTGCGCTGGTGCTGCGGCCGGGATATAAATATCCGAAAATGGTTTACCTGTTCAGCGAAGAGAACTTTGCAGATTTCCTTGGCCGCACTCATAAATCCTCACCATCCGATAATATTAAACAACTGTATTCATGGGCTGAATCAGGCGATTCATTATACAATTTCATATGGAAACCCATTGATTCATTACTGCATGACTGCAAAAAAATATACTATGCTCCATCAGGCCTGCTTCATAAGATCTCTTTCCCTGCAATTCCTGTAGGGGATTCTACCATGCTCATTGACATATACAATTTACAGATGTTAAGTTCCACCGGTTCGATAGCTATAAAGAAAGAGCCTTTTACGATATCTGAAAATTATGAAGCCCTGCTGTACGGAGGAATCCTGTATGATGCAGATACAGCAGCACTTGAAAATTCTGCAAAAAAATACAGGGGGAGTAATTCTGAGTTATTCTATCGCGACCGCTCCTTCCGGTGGTCAGATATGCAGGGCGGCGCAACATGGCCTTACCTGGAAGGCACACTTACAGAAGCACAACAGATAGGCAATATCATGAAGAATTTCCATATAAAGACTAAAATAATCACAGGTGCTGATGCTGTTGAAGAAAGTTTCAAGTTTATGCCGCCATATTCCCCGCAGATAATTCACATTGCCACACACGGTTTCTTTTTCCCGGAAGAAAAACAAAAAAAGAAAACCAACTTTATGCAAACAGATGACAACTACAGCAGTGATATTGATTATTCGCTTCTCCGCTCAGGGCTGATATTTGCAGGTGCCAATTATATTTTTAAAGGCGAACCGCCTGTCCAGGGCATAGATGACGGCATACTGACCGCTTATGAGATATCGGGACTGAACCTGCGTAACACCAAACTGGTAGTGCTGTCAGCATGTGAGACCGGCCTTGGCGAAATAAAAGGCAGCGAAGGAGTGTATGGTTTGCAGCGTGCTTTCAAGCTTGCCGGCGCCGACTACCTTATAATGAGCCTGTGGCAGATCCCTGACGAGCAAACCGTTGAGATGATGAGGATATTTTACAAGAGCTGGCTCGGCGGCAAAGAAATACAAGAGGCTTTTACAACAGCTCAAATGTCTATGCGGAAAAAATATGCCCCGTTCTACTGGGCTTCCTTCGTACTTGTTGAATAATCAGCCGCTTCCTGATTCAGTATAAATCTATAACTCCTGTTGTATCTCTGTAAGAAATTCCTTTATTTTATTCAGTGATCTTATTATTTCTATATTTTCAACAGTATCTTTTTTGTTCTGCTTTAGTTTATCTTTCGCACCTTTCAATGTAAATCCGCGTTCCTTGACAAGGTGATA
>CAZSJF010000237.1:1046-4959 GCA_964606705.1 uncultured Bacteroidales bacterium | reverse complement strand
CGTTTACGAAGCACTGAATTATCTCCTTAATAAAGACAAACTGGATGTGGAGCAAAGCGAACGCAAACGCAAACGAATAGGATTTAAGAAAGAATAATAAACTAATGATAAAATAATTAAACTAATTTTGAAAAATGAAAAACACAGCTTTTACAAAGATGCATGAGGCATTAGGGGCAAAGATGCTTCCTTTTGCAGGATATAATATGCCTATACAGTATGAAGGCATTAATGTTGAACATGATATTGTCAGGAACGGCGTGGGCGTTTTTGACGTGTCGCACATGGGCGAGTTCTGGGTCAAAGGGCCTAAGGCGTTTGGCTTCATCCAGAAGATAACGTCAAATGATGTTGCTGCTTTGTATGACGGGAAAGTGCAGTATTCATGCTTCCCTAACGGCAAAGGCGGTATTGTTGATGACCTGCTGGTTTACAGGGTAAATCCTGAAACATATCTGCTTGTTGTCAATGCGGCAAACATTGACAAAGACTGGAATTGGTGTGTTCAGCATGCTAAAGATATGGGGATGCAGATAGGAAAGGAACTGTATAATGCTTCCGATGAAACAGCACAGCTCGCCGTACAGGGCCCTCTTGCATTAAAAGCAATGCAGAAGCTGACAAAAGAAAATGTTGTTGACATGGAATACTATACTTTTAAGATCATTGAATTTGCAGGGATAAAAGATGTGATATTCGCTACAACAGGTTATACAGGCTCGGGCGGATGTGAGATATATGTTGCCAATAAAGACGGCGCTAAATTATGGGAAGCAGTATTTGAAGCAGGAAAGGAATACGGCATAAAACCTATCGGCCTTGCCGCAAGAGATACACTGCGCCTTGAAATGGGCTACTGCCTTTACGGAAACGATATTAATGACACTACTTCGCCTATTGAAGCTGGGCTTGGATGGATCACCAAGTTTACAGACAAAAAAGATTTTGTTGACAAGGAATTACTGCTGAAACAGAAAAAAGAAGGTGTTGCAAGAAGGCTTTGCGGATTCGAACTTATTGACAAAGGGATACCGAGGCAGCATTACGAAATTACTGATAAAGACGGCAAAGTTATTGGTGAAGTAACTTCAGGGACTATGGGGCCATCTGTTAAAAAAGCTATAGGCATGGGTTATGTGAAACCTGAATTCTCCAAACCTGATACGGAAATATTTATCAAGGTAAGAGATAAATTGCTGAAAGCAAAAGTTGTTAAACTGCCTTTTTATAAAGCATAATAATAAAAATGTGAGGGCATTGAGCTTGTCGAAATGCCCTTGCATAAAAGTATATAAAAGAATCAATACATACCTTGTTTGTAAATGGAAAAAAATACTTCTGAAAGATATATTGAGGTTTGCTTCACGCCGGTGCTGTTCCCGTATATTATGCTGGAAAAAAATTATATTGTGGTGCTGGCGGATATTCTGAGAGCCACAACTTCAATATGCACTGCATTTGAAAATGGCGCTGAAGCAGTTATTCCTGTTGCTGACTTTAAAAAGCGGGATGAGTTTAAGAGCAAAGGTTATGTCATAACAGGCGAGAGGGACGGAAGTACGCTGGAAGGTGCCGACTTTGGCAATTCCCCGTTTTATTTCAGCAAGGATAATGTGAAAGGGAAGACAGTTGTGGTCAACACCACCAACGGCACACAGGCAATAGAAATGGTTAAAAATAACTGTGAGAAGATAGCAATAGGTTCTTTTATAAATATGCAGGCTCTTTCAGACTGGCTGGTAAAACAGAATACGAGTGTCCTGATACTGTGTGCAGGATGGAAAAATAAATTCAGCCTTGAAGATTCTGTTTTTGCAGGTGCCCTCACGGAAAGCCTGCTTAAAGCCTCCGTGTTCAAACCGGATTGTGATTCTGCTACTGCATCTCTTGAATTATGGAATGCCGCAAAACATGACCTGGTCAGCTATATGGACAAAGCCCTTCACAGGCACCGCCTGAAAAAACTGGGGCTGGATGATGTGATAGAGTATTGCTTTACGTTGAATCTGACAAAAGTAGTGCCGGTTTTGCAAGGCACCAGGATAGTTGACATATCAAAGTAAGTTTGCATGAGATTACTGTGGAAGATACTGGTGTCTTTTATAATTATATTTTCCGTAATTATATTAAGCACCATTTCCCGGGTATATTCGTGGGGGTTTTATGCTCATACCGTTATCAACAGGATGGCTGTTTATACAATGCCTCCTGAGATGATAGGATTTTATAAGAGTAATATCGAATATATTGCCGAACATGGTCAGGATCCTGACAAGCGTAAATTCGGAGTGAAAGAGGAAGCACCGAGGCATTATATAGATATAGAACACTATGGCGCCAGCCCTTTTGACAGTGTGCCTGAAAAATGGCAGAATGCCGTAAACAAATACACTGAAGACACGCTCCAGGCATACGGTATTGTTCCATGGTACATACCGGTTATGCTGAACAAGTTGACCAAAGCTTTTAAAGATGAAGATGCGGAAGCGATACTTTTTATCTCAGCCAACCTAGGGCATTATATCGGTGATGCCTGCACCCCTTTGCATACTACGCAGTATTATGACGGGAAAATACCTGAGCAGAAAGGTATTCATGGGTTCTGGGAATCAAGGCTGCCTGAGCTTTTTGACAAGAAATATAATTTTGTTACAGGCAAAGCCGAATATATTAGTGACCCTCTTAAAAAGGCATGGGAGCTTGTGAAGATCAGCCACTCTGCCATTGATACTATTTTTGAAATTGAAACATATATGAGGGAACATTTTCCTTCTGACAGGAAATATTCAGTTGAAGACAAAGGACAGTCTGCCGTTAAAGTTTATTCCAAAGAATATTCTGAAGAGTTTGAAAAGAGGCTTAACGGAATGGTCGAAAGGCAGATGCGGCTTGCAGTAAAGAGCGTGGGTGATTTCTGGTACACAGCATGGGTTAATGCAGGACAGCCCGACCTGTCTAAATTGAAAAAGAAGACAATAACGGGGAAACATGAGAAGGAAACAGAACAGACGGGAAAGTGATGAATAAAAAAAAGTTCATTATGTTTGCTGTAGAAATAATTTATTAATTTTAAATTTTATGTGTTATGAAAAGAGTGAGAAATTTAATTTTATTGGCAATGGGAACAGTGATTTTATCATGCAATTCCACAGATAAAAAGAAGGGTAATGAAGTTGATAATGCTCAGGATACTTTTAAGTTTTCTGTAGAACAGTTTGCAGACCTTAAGATAATGCGGTATGAGGTGCAGGGTTTTGAGGATTTGTCTTTGCAGCAGAAGGAACTTGTTTATTACTTAAGCATGGCGGCTTTTTCAGGGCGTGATATTATTTGGGACCAGAATTACAAATATAACCTGTGCATAAGAAAGACACTCGAAAATATTTATGAAAATTATAAAGGCAACAGGGATTCGGAAGATTTTAAAAAATTTGTTGTCTATTTAAAAAGGGTGTGGTTCTCCAACGGCATCCATCATCATTCCTCAAATGATAAGATCATTCCTGATTTCTCAAAGGAATATTTTGCAGAGCTGGTAAATAACTCTGCAGGTGAGTATCCTTTGCTGAAAGGCGAATCAATAAGTGATTTTATTAAAAGGATAACACCGAAAATTTTTGATCCGAAAATAGACGGGAAAAAAGTTAACCTTGATGACAGCAAGGATATGGTAGTTAATTCAGCATGTAATTTTTATGAAAGGGTAACTCAGAAAGAGGTCGAGAAATATTATGCTTCAGTTATTGACACAAATGACAAGGAACCGATTTCATACGGTTTGAATACAAAAGTTGTAAAAGAAAACGGGAAGATTGTGGAAAAAGTCTGGAAGATAGGAGGGATGTATTCCACAATCTTCCCGTTTTCTTTTACAACTTTTGTATCCAAACCAACACCAAACACACCCAACACA
>CAZSJF010000237.1:0-1036 GCA_964606705.1 uncultured Bacteroidales bacterium | reverse complement strand
TGTGTTGGGTGTGTTTGGGGGGTTGTTGGAAATGAAAAACAGAAAGCTGTGATCAATAAATTGATTGAATATTATAAAACCGGCGATCTTAAAAAATTTGATGAATATAACATCTTATGGGTGCAGGACCAGGATTCGAGGGTGGATTTTGTAAATGGTTTTATTGAAGTTTATGATGACCCTCTCGGAATGAAAGCTGCTTATGAATCTGTTGTTAACTTCAAGAATATTGAAGCAACCAAAAGGACAGAAATACTAAGCGGCAACGCACAGTGGTTTGAGGATAATTCCCCTGTTGACCCTAAATTTAAAAAGAAAGAGGTAAAAGGTGTCAGCGCAAAGGTTATCACAACTGTTCAGCTCGGAGGGGCTTCCTATCCTGCCACGTCTATTGGCATAAACCTGCCTAATGCCGACTGGTTAAGAAAAAAATACGGCTCCAAGTCTGTGACAATGGATAATATCACTTATGCATACGACCGGGCTGCGCTGGGAGATGGATTCATAGAAGAATTCGCTTATTCTGAAAAAGAAATAGAGTTGTCAAAAAAATACGGATATATGGTCGGAAATATCCAGATCGACCTTCACGAATGCCTTGGCCATGGCTCAGGGCAGGTTTTGCAAAGTGTTAATACCGATGTTTTAAAAAATTACTATTCCACTTTGGAAGAAGCACGTGCCGACCTGTATGCCCTTTATTATATTATTGATAAAAGAATGATTGACCTCGGTGTGATACAGAATGAAGATGCTGCAAAGGCAGAATATGACACTTATGTGAGAAATGGACTTATAGGCCAACTGAAAAGGATTGAACCTGGTAAAGATATTGAATCTGCACATATGAGAGACCGTCAGCTGATATGCAGATGGGCGTATGAAAAAGGCCTGCCCGAAAAAGTCATTGAGAAAAAGATGAAAGACGGCAAGACTTATTTTGTAATTAATGATTACCAGAAAATCAGGAAATTGTTAGGCGAACTGCTTAAGGAAGTGCAGAGGATAAAGTCAGAAGGGGTTTATGATGCCTTTG
>CAZSJF010000236.1:0-4960 GCA_964606705.1 uncultured Bacteroidales bacterium | reverse complement strand
CTCCATTGACTACTCCACCTAATTGTTTACCATCAAGATAAAAAGTAGTTGAAGTACCCGATAGCGTTGCTCCAAAATGATGCCAAGTACTATTAGTTAAAGAAAATGTTGTATCTGATTCATAATCAGTGCCATCTATTTTAAGAGCCATTTTATTAGCACTTGTTCCAAATCCAAAAGCATAACCAGCGCTTCCAGAATCTTTATGAACAATCCATTGTTGGGTGGTGGTGGCAAAATCAGTTGCCTTGACCCAAGCGGAGATAGAAAGATTCCCTTGAATATTTATGCTTGTTGAATTAGAGCTTGTCGCCACATCATTTACCCCGTCAAACGACAAAGCGTTTCCGAATTTTCCCGATGTTGTCCAACTCGCCCCAGAAATTGCCAAATCATTATTATTAGTAGTATCATCATAACCGCTTGTTCCAGCTCCTGTATCAAGGCGCCAGTACGCCACTGGCCCAAAAACAATATCTTCCTGCTTTTCACTCCCCCATGTTCCCCAAGAGGGTTCGGTGGCTACCCAATTACGAACTATAAAGTTGTCAATATAAAGGTCATCACCTACCGTTGTATCTGTATTCTGAAATAGAAAAGAATTTGGAAACCAATTAGTATTAGCTGCAGGAGCCGCCGCCTTTACTTTTGTGGTATTATTCCATAAATCGTAGGCAGGAGTAGCCCAAACAAAGTTTTCAATTTCAAATAATTCCCACTGGTCAGCGGTACAATTATATCCCGTATCGGTAAGAGCAGCTCCATTTTTATAATAAATATTTTCACTATCGTCAACGCCACCTTGGTCATCTATGGAGACATTTCCATGATACCAAAAGATAGTTCCCGTATTATTTTCCTTCCAATATTGGAGGCGGATAGATATAGCATCACTTGCAGTTACAGGAATTGTTGCACCTGAGTTGCCTGTCGCAGAACCAAGAAACTTTGCGGAACGAGTATTGCCATAGGCATGGTCTGTAGAAATCTTTACATTACCCGAAAGCACTGTCCAGCTTCCACCAACGGTATCCCCATCACTACCCCTCTCAAAATCATCAAAAACTATAAATGTATTAGCCCCACTACTAACAGCCGATGCCCCTGCATTTCCATAATACATATAAAGGGTAGTGGCGCTCGTTCCTATAGAATCAAATTCAATCCAAACCGTGGCGCTGGTGGAGGTAGTATATGATTCAATCCAATAATCCAAAAGCGTTGTTCCGTCTGAAGTAGTAAATCTCAAATCGTCAAAATCCGTTTGGCAGTGGCTATTGCAATAAACAGTGTTTGTGGCATCCGTGCCTGTGCCATAATTAACGGTTAATTGCATTTGGTAATTTGAAACTGCTCCGGAAGCACGGCTTAAGGAAACTGATTTTCGGTATTGCCAGCCATAGAGCCAATTACCAGCAGTACTCGCCCCGAACTGAATCGGCAAAGCAGCGGAGAGTTCCGCATTATAATTCCTTAAAACTTGGGCTGATGTCAGGGCAAAATTATAAAAATAAAGTTCGTCTATATCTCCTCCAAAAAAATTATTATAAGAATCAGCTGCTGCTTCTCCTGCGCCGACAACAAAACTCTGCGACCCGTCAGTTATAGAAGAAACAGGTGTTGTTAAATTAGGATTAAACTTGGCTATATTATTCAAATAAACAGGGGTACTGGTACCGTAAAATCCTCCAAAAATGTAATTTTTCCCTCCGCTCGTATCATAAACAGCAGGAGCGTCTTTAAGCCCGGTAGGTAAATCATAATTCGTATCAGAAACAGCAGTAGATGGCGAAGACGGGTCAAATTTATAAATATTAGTATTGTATATTTCATCAGTATTATTCCAACCGCCAAAAATATAGATTTCATTGGAGTCCTTGTAAGTCGCTGATGCTCCCCTTATTTGTTTGGGAAGCGCTCCGATATTTGTAGTAGTAGCCACCCCATTAGATGAATTATACTGAACAACTTCTGTTAAATAAGTAGGAGTAGTTGTTCCTTGATAACCGCCGAAGATATAAAATTTCGCTCCGGTTGAATCATAAACAGCGGGAGCATCTTCTCTTCCGGATGGCAGATCGTGGCCAGTATCTACTACTGCTGTACTTGGCGAAGCAGGATTAAAAGTATAAATATTAGTATTAAATCGCAAATTAGTGTTATCCCAACCGCCAAAGATATAAATCAGATTATCAGCAGTATTTAAAGCAGCGCTAGCCCCTGCTAATTGAATTGGTAAATTAGCAATAGCAGTTGAGGTTGCTGCCCCGGTAGCCACATTATATTCAACAATTTCATCTGTATATACTGCGTCCGTTCCTGTTGACCAATATCCGCCGAAGATATAAGCTTTATCGGTTGAGGTATAATAAACCGCAGGCGCATATTCCAATCCTTGAGGCAAGTCATGGCCCGTGTCTGTTGAATTAGTTGTCGGTGAAGACGGGTCAAACTTATAAATATTAGTATTAAATTGAGAATCGCTGTTATTATAACCACCGAAGATATAGGCCTCGTTAGAATCTTTGTAAACCGCGCTCGCTCCTCTTAACTGAACTAATAAATTAGCAGTATTGCCTACTTCCCACCCAGTAGTACTTACAGATGTTTCCGCTTTGCCATCAATATACAAAGAAACAGATGGAGCTGCGGAATTATAAACAGCTGCCACATGATGCCAATCAGTATCTGTTATTGTAGTGGCGCTCGTGGAAGTAGAGCCAGCGCTGGAATTTTCAAGAGCCAAAGCCAGCTGGTCGGAAGCATCAATTAAAAATCTATAACTGCCCGAAGAATTATTCCATTTATTGGCTATAATATCTATATTTGAAGCAGCGTCTCGCTTAATCCAAGCAGAGAAGGAAAAAGAACCAGTGGGACTTAATGTAGAAGAATCAGTGGTAGTAGCAAGATCGTTTGTGCCGTCAAAACTCAAAGCATTACCGAATTTTCCCGTTATCCAACTGGCGCCGGAGATTGTAAGATTATTATCATAATTTGAATCATCGTAAGCAGTGGAGCCGGAACCTTCATTGAAATGCCAAACAACTATCGCGCCTTCCTGATTTTCTTCTCCGCCATAAGTTATATATGTATCTGTCATTGATTTATATTGCGCCTCAATCCATTCAGCTGAACGGACGGTATTGGAAAATCTAACCTCATCGGTTGTGCCCTTAAAATACCTGCTAGTAGTATTATATCCCCAATCAGAGCCAATACGCACTCCATCAGAGCCATAAGTAATGTCTGTGAAAGAAAGAGTGTCGGCTTGCGCTACTGCGTCTTGATAAATCGTACCTATCCCGTTATTGGCAATAAAAACAACATAATACCATGTATTTGCTAATAATGCATTACCGCCATTTGCAGCATCTGACAAAACAGTGATGCTCTCAGCTACATATGCTTGTAATTTGTTTGAATCCGTCAATCTTATAAAAAACCCTTCGGCTACGCCATTACCATCCGACTCATCTCCTTCTATAAAAAATTCGTCGTAAACACTCTCTGTGGGACTCTTAATCCACGTCTCAAGAGTAAAATTCTGACTATGGAAATCAGCAGAATTAGCGATGGTAATAACATCATCCGTTCCGTCGAAGCTATCTGCTCCATCGATTTTTCCCGATGCAGTATATAAATTTGTAATGGTTGAAGAGCTATAAGGCGTACCGTGATGGGCGTTTGAAGTTGAATCGAGATAAGCATTAGAAGATGTCGCAGATTCTTCCAAGTGCTGTACCATCTTGAAATTTGAATCCCAGACATTTGTGGCATCTTGGCCAGCTGAAGCATCGGGATTTCCATAATACATATATATGTAGTCAATCGTTGAAGAAGCATCTATTTGGGGGATTTTTACCCAGACAGTTGAAGTGCCGGATTCGTTCCAATTTTCAATTTCATATTTCAAAATCACGCCATTTGGATCTGTAAAACGGATGTCCTGGCCTGAATCCTGTGTGTTGCTATAACTGACGCGGGAAGAATTCAAGCTCACTAAAACCGGAAAATTCGCTAAATTTTCGCTTGAAGCAAGATTATTAAAAGTAAGTTTCCTGCGATAATGCCACCCATCGTCAAACCAGTCCGCTTCCGCCAATCTATTATGAATAAAATAAAAAGAAAGCCCTAACACGACTACTAAAATCAAAAAACCAACTCCAGCATATTGGATTTTTTGTTGTTTAGAGAGTCCTTGCCACTTCTTGATATTCTTATTTTTAATATCAATCAAAAGCGCTATTTTCTTCTTTCTCTCTCTTCGCATTCGCTGTAGCCAATTTTTCCCTCTCTTTCGATATTTAATTATATTTATTTTTAAATGTTTCGACATTTTAGTTTCTCGATATTTCGATATTTCGATATTTCGATATTTCGATATTTCGATATTTCGATATATCTTTCTTATATCTCCTGGAAACTTATTCCCTGTTTTTCTGCTTCTTCTTTTTTCATCAAACCACTTATCGTGCTCACCATTCCTATATCTCTTAACCCCTTCTTGAAAGAATTCTCCTTATAAACCTGCTTATATTGAATCCCGCTTCTTCCTTCCGCTTTTACTTTATCCACAAAACTCTGAATTAACTTTTGGCATTCATCGGCTAATTGATATGCTCTTCGAAATTCCGACATATTAATATATTCTTCGTCTAAAGAAACATACAAATGACTTTGGACTTCGCCTGCCGACCCTTTCGCAATATAGAAATAATTTATAAGCTCAATTTTTGTTCCCCTAGAAAATCCCTCCGACTGATTCGCTATTACAGAAACAGCTGCTCTTTCTATCTGATTTTTCAATCCATAGTCCTTTAAAAATTTAGGCTTCTTTGTTAAAGAATAAATAAATTTCACAAGTTCTCTTGCTTTTTGCCATGAATATAAATCTTCAAATAGATTTATACTCGCCATAGCTTCGCTGACATATCGATATCTTGATATATCGAGTTAA
>CAZSJF010000235.1:0-4988 GCA_964606705.1 uncultured Bacteroidales bacterium | reverse complement strand
TGGCTGCCGTTACAGTATAAGTTATTGTAGCACCTGGATTAACTGTAATAGATGCTGTTGTGCCTCCTGTATTCCATGAATACGTAGTGCCGCCAGACGCTGTAAGTGTCGCTGTTCCACCACTACATATAGTCTGGTCAGTTCCCGCATCTGCTGTGATTGAACCTACTACTGTCACTACTACCTGGTCATCATCGGTACAACCGGCTAACGTTACTGTAACAGTATAAGTTATTGTAGCACCTGGATTGACTGTAATAGATGCTGTCGTGCCTCCTGTATTCCATGAATAAGTACCGCCGCCTGAAGCAGTCAGTGTTGCTGTTACACCACTACATATAGTCTGATCCGCTCCTGCATTAGCTGTAGGTATTGGATTTACTGTAACCACAACCGCATCACTGTTTGTACATCCGCCTAATGATACTGTTAATGTATAAGTTGTTGTTATTGTCGGAGCGACTGTGATTGTTGCAGTTGTCTCTCCTGTGCTCCATTCATAAGTACCGCAGCTTGTTGTTGTGAGTGTGGCTGTCTGGCCATTACAGATGGTCTGGTCGGCTCCTGCATCGGCAGGGGGTGGGGAACATGCGCAGAATTTCATGACATAACTGTCATCTAATGTTGCCCATGTGGCATCGTAATAAGCTCCGCCGCCCGGATCTAATAATCCATTACTGCCTGCACCCCTCCATTCTCCGACAGCAATCATGCAATTAGTAACAGTATCTACTGCCACTGCACTGCCAAAATCATTCGCAGTTACTCCAACAAGAGGTGTTCCATTATATGTGCTCCATAATAATATACCTGTACTGTCAAATTGGCTGATAATAGCGTCATTTGTACCTGAAAGTGCGCCCCTGTAATAAGCACCACCACCAGGATTTAACACAGGAAAATTATTCGAAGTAGTTCTCCCTGTTATATACACATTCCCACTGGTATCAGTTGTAATTTCATGATCACGTAAGGCGTCAATAAGAAAATCATTACCGCTTCCGCCAAAATAAGTAGCCCATTGCTGTTGACAGTTCCTGTTAAATTTAAGAACATACAAATCATTCGATCCTGCATTTGAACCTTGATAATAAGGGCATCCTCCCGGATCATATACAGGAAAATTTGCTGATGATGTACAACCTGTCACATACACATTATTATTTCTGTCTGTTGTTACTCCGCATTCCTGTTCCGTACTGGTTCCGCCATAGTAGGTTGACCAAAGCTGTGCGGTACTACTGCTAAATTTAGCAATCCAGATATCATAGCTGCCTCCTCCTGCAAGTGCTCCCTGATAGTAAGCACCGCCGCCAGGATTTAAAACAGGAAAATCTGTTGAGCCTGACCAACCTGTAACATATACATTACCAAGTTTATCTGTTGTAACAGAACGACCTTCATCCCAAAAAGTTCCGCCATAAAAAGTAGCCCAAAGCCGCGCGCAACTACTGTTAAATTTAGCAATAAAAGCATTAAAGTAACTTGGATTTGCTGAAAATGTTCCATCATAATATCCCCCTCCACTAAGTTTAGGAAAAGATGCTGAAGATGACCTAGTCGCACCGGTTATATAAATATTATTCAGGTAGTCTGTTGTTATTGAATAAGCCTGGTCATCATTATTTCCACCAAAAAAAGTAGCCCAGAGCCGAACCCCGATGTTACTGAATTTTAATATAAATGCATCTGTAGCTCCTGTTAATGATGCATCATTATAAGCACCGGCGAGATTTAATACAGGAAAGTCCGATGCTGTTGTATAACCAGTTACATATACATTACCACTGCCATCTGTTGCTATGGAAGTACCCCACTCTGAAGTTCCTCCTATAGCTCCACCATAATAAGTAGCCCATATCCGTACTCCGCTATTATCGAATTTCAGAATAATTACATCATTAGTACCGGCACTTCCCAATATTCCATCATAATAAGCACCGCCGCCGGGATCTAATACAGGAAAATCAGCTGACGAAGTATAACCTGTAATGAACAGATTGCCATTTCCGTCAATAGCATCGGAACTAAAACCGTCCATATCATTTCCTCCATAATAGGTGCCCCATGTTAATTGCGGGTCAATGATAAAAGGTTCTTTAGTATTATAACTTCTTGTTTGTATCCCTACTTCATAAGAAAAGCCTTTCCTTATCTTTTTTCCTGTTGCTTTTATTCTATATTGCGAAGGTATTTTGTTCTCTTTATTTCCCTGATAACAAAGCAGTTCCCCCTCTGTCAATTCTCCGAGTTCTGTTTTTATCAATATATTACTTCCATTAATTTTTAAATCCCCGCTGCCTTCGTATATTAGTTTTATCTTATTCGGATCTGCACCCGGATGTACTATAAATTCATGTTTAAAGCTGCTGCCCTCTTTCCCTTCAGAAGTATATAACACCCAATCAATACCGGGATATACCTCTTTTATGGTTATCTTTTCATAACTTCTTACACCAAATATCCCATTGGGGCAATGTCCTAAAAAATAGTTTACTTCTCCCTGTGTTACATCATTTTCTGTTATTATATTTTCCTTTTTTATATTCGCATCTTTCAAAATCATATCCACACGATTCCATTGCATTTCTTTTTTCTTCTCTTGTTTTCCGTAAACATCCAGTTTCGGACTGCCATCAGCATTAGTAAGCAAAGTTTTTGTTATTGTAAAAAAATGATAAGTGACACCTGTTTCGGTTACCCATATATTCAAATCTGGCACTTTGGCTTTATATAACACATAAGGCACAGTATTGCCCTTTATATCAAGCATCTGGCCTTTATTTTCCTGAAAACTTAATGATTCAGATTTAGACTGCATGTATTGCTTATATTTTTCACGTGCAATCCGGTTATCTCCATTACGTGAAAATGCGTATGTGTTATACAAACACAACAAAGCAATAAAATAATAAACGGGAATAAAATATTTCCATTTCATTATTTTTACTTTTTCGTTCCTCATTGTTATCTCAATTAAATTAACCAGTCTTTAAAAATTACTTGTAATGTAGCACTTACTTATACAATTAATAAATAATTATATACAAAATATATATAAATAACAAATGTTATTGGTATAATTTGGGTATACAACCCTGAAAATCTATTAATCTGAATCAAAAATATCCTTTTATCTGTAACTAATCAGTGTCTTATTATGCTTGATTTTTCAATGTTTTTGTTCACGCAAATATTTAATATTCAGAATGATAATTTCTCTGCGAACTTTGCGTAATACTTAGCGGCCTCTGCGTGAAATCCTATTTTACTATCTGATAATCAGAGTTGTAAAATGACATCATAGATTTATAATAAGACACTGATTGGTTACTTTTATCTTATCATCTCAACAAGGCAACATGCCCGTATTTTTTATTGCTTATGTCATCTGATCCTTTATAGAAAATCACCCATGTATAAACACCTTCAGGGCAAATTTCATTCTTACAAATGCCATCCCATCCTGTGTTGATATCTGTTGTTTCAAATACTAATTGCCCCCACCGGTCAAATATATACATTTCAAATTCCTCAATATTGCTGCCTGCCGGTTTAAAACAGTCATTAGTGCCATTACCGTCGGGAGTGAACACGTTTGGCACAAATATTAACAGCTGAGGACAAATGCTTATATTTACAGTATCTGATACCGTTCCGCATGTGTCTGTTATTTCTACAAAGTATATTCCTGAATCATTAACTGTAAATGTATTATCACTGCTTCCGTCCTGCCACAGGTAATTATCAAATCCTGATTCTGCAATAAGATTAAATGACGCACCCGGCATAATACATGTATCTGTGCCTAAACTTATTGCTGGTATTGGATTCACTGTTATAACGATTTCATCTGTATCGGAACAGTTATTACTATCTGTACCTGTTACTGTATAGGTTGAATTTACCTGAGGCGATACTGTTATTACAGATGTGGTTTTACCTGTATTCCATGCATAGTTTGCAGCACCACCGGCTGTCAGTGTTGCAACAGAACCGGTACATACAGCAGTGTCGTTTCCTGCATCAACAACCGGCAGAGGATTTATATTTACTGTTACCTGTGCTTCATCCGTACAGTTATTGGATGTTGCTGTTACAGTATATGTTGTTGTTACAACAGGATTTACTGTTATTGCCGCGTTTGTATTTCCATTATTCCATTCATATGTATTGCCGCCTGTGGCTGTCAATGTAGCTGTTGAGCCATTGCATATTGCCTGGTCTGAGCCTGCTCCTGCCGTAGGCAAATCATTCACTGTTACCACGACCTCATCCGAATCTGTGCAGCTGCTTCCATTTGTCCCTGTTACAGTATAGGTTGTTGTTGCTGCAGGGCTGACTGTTATTGACGATGTGGTTTCTCCTGTATTCCAGCTGTATGATACTGCATCCGAAATAACTGCATTTAGTGTTGAAGAATTCCCGCTGCATATCTGCACATCCTGCCCTGCATCTATATTACATGAATTACAATTGCCATAAGCTAGTATTACAGCCCATATAGAATTATTAGGACTATTTCCTGACTGGTGATCGAACTGCATTGTAAAAGAAGTAGAATTATTCGGAATTATTGTATTTGCATTACTCAGGGCATCGGATCCGTTAACCTGCATATCCTCACTATCATCACTTAACCCATGCAAAGTACAATCCTGGTAATAAAAACTTCCTACAGGCCCTCCGCAATCTCCTGAATTAATATCGGGGCCTCCGATTAAACCTATATAAGTGGAATTTATATAAATTAATTCTCCGTCAGTTGTAGTATTGCAGACATATCCTGTAAAAAGAGATACGCCGGCATCACTTGATGCTAATATGGGATTAACCAGATTAATATTGTTATAAGTCAATGATGTGGCGAAATCTAAAGTATTCAGGAATATTGCAGTATTAACCGGCTGCAATGAATTCTCTTCGAAAGCAACATATAAATAAAAATCACTGAACCTGTAACTGGTTCCGGGCTGTGAAGGAATAAT
>CAZSJF010000234.1:1816-5000 GCA_964606705.1 uncultured Bacteroidales bacterium | reverse complement strand
TATCGGTATTTCCTTAACAATTTCAGATATATTGTTCAGCATTATATCAATAAACTGCTTGTCGTAATTATGCTGAATGCATGTTGACATTATCCTGCTGATTGCATATGTCCCTGTAATTTTCTCAGATTTATTTTCTTTGGCCTGACGGATTAAAAAAATATTAGTCAAAGGGGCTTTTTGTGATTTTTCATTTACGTAAAGAGGCGTGTTGTACATATAGAATCTGTTGTTTACCTTTTTTATCAGCAGTCTGTCATCATTGATTATTGCTGCACCTTTTTTCTGGCATAATTTTGCAATAGTCGTTTTTCCTGTGGAAGAAACAGCACTGAACAGCAATCCTTTATCTTCAAATAATACTCCTGAAGCATGAAATAAAACGGCATTATTTAAAAGGTTTATGTAGTACATTATCAACGTGCCCATAGGGTAGGACAGAGGGTCGAAATGTTCATTTTTGTCACTCACATATAATTCCCACTCTTTAGCATTGATATCAAAATGTAATAATAATGAGGGAAATATATTCGCATTTTCTCCGGAAGTCATAATGATATATTTTCCTTCAAGTTTGTTTATACACCAGAGGAAATTTGTTCCGTTAATGTGTGATTTCTCAGTATGTTCCGCTTTAAAGAGATTTTTGCTTTTCTCAAATCTTTCCGGTATCCCTTTGTTTACAATTATTTTATAATCGTAAGGCTCATCTTTATCTGTTAAGAATGTCTTATATATAGGGTCTGTTGAATACTTTGTGTTGATATTATTACATACGAACAGTATATTTATATCTGCTATCCTTATCTGAAATGATTGATTAAGTGATAACATCTGTTATTCTGATTTTTAATTGTCTGTATTAATGTAATAGATAGGCAAATATAAATATTTTTTTACTTTGCTTTGCGACTCTGCGGCCCTGCGTGAAATAAAAAATTACCTGACGATTGTAAATCATCAAACAGACAGGTAGGGGTAAAGTTTTTCAAACAATGCCTCTTTAATCAATTTGCACTTTTTTATTTCTGCAACATCCTTGAAATTGCCATGCTTCTGCCTGTAATTAAATAAAGCCACAGCAGTATTGTAGTTTATGTAAGGATGATTGTTCATGTCTTTGAACGTGGCAGTATTGATGTTTATCTTTTTTACAAGTTGTTTATTTACCGTGAAGAACGGGGCTATCTGCCTGAACTTAATGCTGTCAACCCCGTAAACTTCTGATAATTGCTTTACATCAGTGTATCCACCCAAAAGTTCTCTGTATTTTAATATTCTTAAAGCAAATGAATGTCCAATGCCTTTAATTCTGGTTAATTCTGTGGAATCTGACGAATTAAGCTCAACAATAACGTTTTCTTTTTGATGTTCTTTTTTATTTTCTGTATAATGCTTCTGATTATTATCAATAACAATATATGGTTCCAATATAGCATATTCGGATTCGCTTATATTATATATTTTTTTCAGATCTTCCTTGCTATAGAATTTACCTCCCTTTGCTTCATAGTTTTTAATGGTTTTTATCTGTTTGTCTTTTAATCCCAGTTCTTTCCATTTCTCCTCTGATAAATTATTGGGATTAAAATAAAATGGCGTCAGATTTATGTTCTCCTTTATAACTGTATGTTTTATATAATTCTGAGTGTTGTTGTCATAATGTTTCTCTATTACTTGGTTCTGTTCAAAAGCAATGATTTCCTTTTCAAATTCACTATAGCTGAAGTTCTCTTTATCAGGCAAGTGTCTGACAACGACAGGAGATATTATCAACAGGAAAAGAACAGCCAGCAAGATAAAGATTCCTCTTCCCTCTGTTTTATTGAAATAAAAATAATCTTTTATAAATTGCTTCATGAAAGATAAGGCTCGTTTTTTACCGGCAAAATTAATTATAATCTTATGTTATGCAAATAAATTTTTATAAGCCTTATAAAAACTTATCTTATCTGCTATTTGTAGGCAAGAATATAGAATACAGGAGTTAGAATTTAGAATAAAAAGATATGTGAAAATTTGGTAGAAAAAGAAACAATGTAAGAACAAAATCAATAAATGACCGAAGACAAGTTGGTAAATGATTCTAAATTCTATATTCTAACTCCTATATTCTTGACAATAAATAGATCCTATCTTAATTTCTTTGATTATTTCTATTAATTTTATCTCTGCGTAAAATCAGTTGTAATGATTTTTTTTACAAATTATAACCCTATTACTTTTCAATTTATGATAAAAATGTTAATTTTGTATAGGCTAATCCAATCTGATACCGGAATATGTTTTTTATAATATCGAAAATATTATCAGTTTTTTTCACCCCGTTCATATGGATTTTTTTTCTGTTGGTAATATCTGTCTTTATTAAAAATGCAAAGAAATCAAGACGACTGGTTGTGATTTCGGTTATACTGCTTTATGTTTTTTCAAATTCTTTCCTTGTTGATGAAGTTATGCGTTGGTGGGAAACGCCTATATGCAAAATGAGTGAAATTGACAGTACTTATGAAGCAGGTATTATTCTCGGAGGAGGAATAGTAACTATTGACACAAAAAAAGACAGGCTTAATTTTGATAATAATGTTGACAGGTTTATGCAGGCCCTTTATTTATACAAAAAGGGCAGGATCAAAAAATTTATGATTTCAAGCGGTTCAGGAAGCCTTTTGTATCCGGATATGCTTGAATCCTCTTTGCTTAAAAGGTATATGACGGAAATAGGCATTCCCGACAGTGCAATCGTTATTGATTCATTGTCCCATAATACAAGGGAAAATGCAAAGTTGAGTTCGGAGATATTGAAGAAAAAATTTCCGCATGGCAATTACCTGCTTATAACTTCAGCTATGCATATGCGCAGAGCTATGGGCTGTTTTGAAAAAGAAGGAATTATCCCTGTCCCTTTCAGCACTAATAAATGTGTCGGCGACAGAAGATATGATTTTTCATATCTCTTTGTCCCGGATATAGGATGTTTTTACAAGTGGAGCGCATTATCACATGAAATACTGGGTTATATTACTTACATTGTAATGGGGTATATTTAAAAATCGAATTGTGATAAGAACTATCATTATATCAATATTAATATTTATAAGCTCAGGGTTAATATCTCAGGACCTTACACTGTTGAAAGGTATAGTAAAAGATTCCAACACAAACCCCAAACACACCCAACACA
>CAZSJF010000234.1:0-1806 GCA_964606705.1 uncultured Bacteroidales bacterium | reverse complement strand
AGGATTCCATCACTCTTGAACCTATGGGTGCTAAGATAAAAGTTAATGACTATGATAAAAATAAAATTATCTCAAACTTTAATTCAAACAGTAAGACAGGGAAATACCTTCTGTCCCTGCCGGCAGGAAAAAAATACAGCATCATATTTTCTGCAGATGAATATCAGAGCTGTAATGAAATGGTAAGAGTCATGGAAGGTTGCGGGTATAAGGAGATTATACGTGATATTATAATGAGAAGGGTATGGACTAAACCTAAAAAAGAAACAAAATTTAAAAAACAGGAAGATATTCCCAAATATTAAGCAACATTATGGCAAATACAATATTTATAATAATTATATGTATCCTGGTATTTGAATATCTGCTGGAAAGGTATCTGGCATATTTAAACAGCACATACTGGAGTGATGAATTACCCAAAGATTTGGAAGGGATATACGATGCCGAAAAGTATAAAAAATCGCAGGATTATCTGAAAACAAAACATAAATTTTCTGTAATAACCTCATCATTCTCTGTCATATTAATTCTTTTTGTCCTTTTTTTCAACGGATTTGCATTTGTAGATGATTTCGTAAGGCAATATACAACAAACAGTATTCTGATGGCATTGCTGTTTTTCGGCATAATTGCTTTTGCCTCTGATATATTATCAACACCGTTTTCTGTTTACGGTACATTTGTAATAGAACAGAAATTCGGATTCAACAGGACAACACCTAAAACTTTTGTCTTTGACAAAATAAAAGGATGGCTGCTCAGCATTCTGTTAGGAGGCGGGTTGTTGTCTGTCATCATCTGGGTTTATAATACCACAGGTAATTATTTCTGGATTTGGGCATGGATAATAATAAGCCTGTTTTCAGTTTTTATGGCTATGTTCTATTCTACACTGATAGTGCCTTTATTTAATAAACAAACCCCTCTGGAACATGGAGAACTGAGAGAAGCAATAGAAGAATTTGCAAATAGAGCAGCCTTTAAGCTTGCCAATATATTTGTTATTGACGGCTCAAAAAGAAGTTCAAAAGCAAATGCATATTTCAGCGGATTCGGAATGAAAAAACGGATAGTCCTTTATGACACTCTTATAAAAAAACACTCAACAGGAGAACTGGTCGCCGTACTTGCCCACGAGATAGGGCATTATAAGATGAAACATACGCTTATCGGTTTGACTATTTCAGTAATACAAACAGGGCTTATGCTTCTTATTTTATCTTTTCTTATAAGAAATCCTGTATTGTCACAGGCATTAGGAACAAATAATCACAGTTTTCATCTTGCAATACTTGTTTTCGGCATTTTATACAGCCCCCTTTCATTAGTGCTTGGGTTGATTATGAATGTGTTTTCGAGAAAATTTGAATATAATGCCGACAGATTTGCAGGAGAAAAGTATAATCCTGAAGCTTTGCAGTCGGCTTTAAGAAAACTCTCTGTTGACAATTTCAGTAACTTGCGGCCTCATCCTTTATATGTTTTTTTCCATTATTCACACCCCCCGCTTTTGAAACGGCTAGAGGCATTACGAAGACTTGAGAAACAAAACATCGGAATTAACAACTTATGAAAATTTATGCGTTTTTAGTTCCGTTTTTATTTTCTGTTGCATTCTCAGGCAAAGCGCAGATAATGTTGACAAATGAAGATATTGCATATGCAGGTGTTATAATATGTCAGGTTAGTGACACTTTACCTGATTCAACTATTGTCTCTGGAAATGCTGGAGAAGAACAGATATGGGATTTTTCCGCTTTACATATCCATAGCGAGGACTCTTTGTATTTTGGCAATCCCGAT
>CAZSJF010000233.1:0-5007 GCA_964606705.1 uncultured Bacteroidales bacterium | reverse complement strand
TGTGTTGGGTGTGTTTGGGTGTTGTGTTAAAAACAATTAATGAAAACAGGTATAACGATAATATTTTTGTTTTTGTGAGGTGTTTTATTACAAAATATATAACTATATTAGTTCCGGAATTTATGTGTTTAGAACAATTAATGAAAACAGGTATAACGATAATATTTCTTTTTATTTTCTTCGAATTATATGCACAGACATCCCAGCCTGATATAATTTTTTCAGAATATAATGCTGAACAGGCTGATTATTCATGGCGTTTTTCTTTTGTTGATTTAACAGACATACATATAGGCGGTGATGTTGATGATTATGGCACTTATGGGCATTTTGATAGTTTAGCAACAGTTACCGATACAGGAAAACCTGCGATGAACTTAAGAAAAGTTGTTAACTGGATAAATTCTCATGCAGAGGAATATAAAATTAAATTTGTAATTGTTACAGGAGACCTCACCGAAAGCGGAGAATCATCGGAATTTATAATGTCTAAAATGATTTTAGACTCATTGAAAATTCCATATGTTTCTTTCCCCGGAAATCATGATGTGTGGCCATATTCAAAGACTACAGAATCTGAATTTCCAAATGGGGATTCAATATTTAATAACATCTTCAATCCATATATTGAAAATATCAAAAATATCTTTCCTGAATGGAATGACGGTACAAGATTAACACGAATATGGAATGCAGAAAATAGTTGTTATTCATACCTGCAAAATTTTTATTTTAAATATGGTTCATATTTATTTGTTATTGCTGATTTTGGAACCAGAAATCATGCCCTTTTTGGATTTCCTGGTGTCGGGCCGGAACCAAACCTGTTAAATTTCAACGGTGGTACATGGTGGTGGATGAAAGATATCTTTGAAAATGATTTGATAAAAGAAAGCAATAATATTCTTCTTTTTTCACATTGCCCGTTAACAAAAGAATTTTACAATTCAATGCCTTTAGCTTATTTGTATGGACTCTATGACTCAATAACCCAGTTTCTGAAAAATTATGAAGTTAATGTAGGAGCATGGTTTGCCGGGCATCTGCACAGGGATTCGATATACGATATTTTAACATGGTCATGTTCTGATACTATTGCCAATTCCATAGAAACTGATGCCAATATAGATTTTGACAACGGGCACATAAGAATTGTAAAAATATGGGATAAAAAACCTGATATACACATTATATCTGCCGGCCTGCCATTCAAACAGTGCCGCCACGATTTACAGGATTCTGTTAAGGTCATGATTAAAAATTCAGGACCTGGATGCTTATTAAAAGGTGACAGTATTAAAACCGCTTACCAGATAGAAAATTATTCTTCCATTATTGATACGATTATTATCGGAAAATGTATAAATCCAGGTGATACAATAACTTTTACTTTTAAAATTCCTGTTGAATTAAATGATACAGGTAATTATGATTTCAAAATATATTGTTCATTGGATATTGACAACATTCATTCAAATGATACTTTGAAAGATATATTATTCATTCATGATCCACCGGATATTAACTTAGGTGAAGATACTGTTTATACCAACGAACCTGACACTATCATTCTTGATGCAGGAAATGGGTTTGAAAGTTATCTCTGGCAGGATGGGGAAACGACACAGTATTATAATGTAAATTCTTTTGCATGGCATTACGTGTCTGTTACAAACACTGACTCCTGTGTAAGCACAGATTCTGTTTATATTTCTTTACCTATCAATATTGATAAAGTTTCTCAGAGACATTTGAATAACTATATTTTTATTTATCCTAATCCTGCGTATAATTCAGCAACAATACAACTTTGGAATAAGAACAGTGAAGATTTAACTTTGGAAATATTGGATTTTTCCGGACAGATTGTATTTAATAAGAAATATATTAATTCTGCTGTTATCAATGAGAAAATAAATTTATCAGATTTTTGTAAAGGTATATATGTGTTGAAAGTGACTGGGAATGATATGCATTGTTATAAAAAAATAATCATTTTTTAATAAAATTTATCATCTTTGAATTAATATTTAATTAAAAAAAAATAATATGAAAAAGAAAATTTTATTACCAGTTATTTTATATGCTTTGTTATGTTATGTTAATATTGCATTTGCTCAGACAGGAGTATTTTATTATGATTCGTATGATAACGATTTTCCTAATACACAGATTGTTGATTTGAAGGAGGCTCCCGGTGGAGAAATTTATATCCTTGGCAAATCAACTGATTCGACTTTTCAGACAGCGGCATCTTATTTTGCGAGAATTGATAAAAATGGCAAAATGATATTGCAGAATAAAATCACGGCAAATTCTCTTTACGAGATCAAAAACCTTATTATTTTACCTGATGGCAATATTAAAATATACGGGACGGAAACATCTCAGGGTGCATTTAGGCCATATTCAAAAACAATTGACAATAAAGGAGAATCGCTGACAGAAGAAGCGACATTGTCTTTTAATCCAACACTTTTATGCAATGCTGAACAGATTGATAACAATAATGCGTTGATTTCACAGACTGTTCAGGGTGTTTCGCAGAAATTCAATATTTCTGTTTATCAGGTTGAACTTGAAAATTTTAATCAGGTTTGGTATAAAAAGCTGACTTCCGAATGGAATGAAGAAGCTACTCAGATTTATTTAACCAATGACAGCAATATTATTATTCCTGCAAAAAAATACAATGCAGAATTAACGGCATACACTCCGATTATTTACAAATTAAATTCCAAAGGAGGAATTATCTGGCGTAATGATATCACTGACGTTGACAGTAATTTTAACACTCAGTCTGTTATTACTGATAAGCAGGGAAATATTATTTATTCATGTTCCTATCAGAATGAAAAGGATTTTATTTATAACAGCAAAATTCTTAAAATTTCACAGGAAGGAAAAGTTATTTCTTCAAAGATACTGGACAGCATAGCTGTAAAAGGTATATTGCAGCTTGCAAATGGCAATATGTTGCTGTATGGGTCGGGCCTTATAAGTGCCGGTATTTATGCTGTTGCAAAGGCAAAAATTATTGTGTTAAATAATTCTTTTGAAAAACAATATTCACGTGAAATGGATTTTCTTGATCCGCCTGATTCAGAACTGCCGTCATTGGCGATGACGATGAAACCCACAAGTTCCGACCTTGTTGCTGCCCGGATATTATCCGACGGAAGAATAGTATGCGGAGGCCGTGTTTACATGCCGAAAGATAAAGACCCTGAAAAAATAATTTTTTCTACACGATACAATAATCCTTTTTTGATTTTTCTGGACAAAGAAGGGAAATTATATTAATAATTAATTCTATTCTTTATTTTTCCAGTTGATAATAGGAAAATGCCAGGATAATCTCCATTCATGCCCTTCTGCATAGGGATAATACTATTGTAAATAGTAGTTTGAAATTTTCTCACAAAGATTTTATGTTATACCAAATTTTTTGTGCTGGCTTTTCAGGTGTTTTGCAACATCCTTGTAATCGTTCTCTTTTTCAAATTCTGCCATCAGGTTGGCACCGGTAAGTATCTTAGGGCTTACAGACAATCTGAATACTTCACCATATATTTTTCTCTTGGTTTCTCTGTCAAAGTCCTTATTTTTTATCATATTCTTCTGCAAGGTAAACCAGTTAAACAGCAGGATAAATGGATAAAATATGGGAAAAAGAAATAAAGAAGTTGTTTTAATGCCTGTAAAGTGAACTTTTACCAGTCTGAACCCTGATAGCTTAGCCAGTAATCTCAGCTTCTGGATTCCTATCAGGAATATATGCCCGTAATAAATCTCGTTTGTAATGTTTTGTTCAGACATCCATATGCTGTCAAGTTCATTCGGCGGCATTGTTGAATTAAAGCGTTCACTCTCAGAAAGCAGATAACTTATTTTGGAACGTAAATTTGAGTAATTGGGTGTTGTGATTATCATCGTGCCGCGGGGTTTAAGGATACGGTTAAATTCTTTAAGGGCACTCAGCTGGTCCTGAAAATGCTCAATACCTTCCTGGCATATCAGGGCATCAGCATAGTTATCTTCCAGCGGTATTCCTGTTGCAACATTTGCTCTTGTGCATTTGATACCTTCGCTTTTGAAATATTCAGGGAACAGGTCAAATGCAACAGGTATGCCTCCTGTTTCCTTTATAATGCGTGATGTTACACCGTTACCTGCAGGAAAGTCTACAATCAGCTTATTGGCAAACTTGTCTTTATTTTTTAACAGGAACTTTTTAACGTGGTATTTTATACTTTTAGGATTGTCTTCGTAATTCATGGCTTGGGATTTCAGGTTGTTTGAATACCCTTATTTTATTGTACTTCCGTTTTCAATATTTTTTTCAGGGGAAACAAAAACCAGTTCACCTTTTTCATTCTCTGCCATCAAAATCATCCCTTTTGATTCTATTCCTTTTATTTCCCTGGGTTCAAGGTTTACCAGTATGCTTACTTTTTTGCCGATAATATCTTCAGGTTTATAATATTCTGCAATACCTGAAACGACAGTTCTTTTATCAAGGCCTGTATCAACAATAAGTTTAAGCAGTTTTTTGGTTTTTGAAACTTTTTCCGCTTCAAGAATAGTTCCAACCCTTAAATCAAGTTTGCTGAAGTCGTCGAAATTAATATTTGCTTTTGCAGGTGTGGAAACTGCTGCTTTTGCTTCGTTATTTTCTTTTGTTTGCATAAGCTTGTTAGTTTGAAATTCAATGTCTTTATCTTCAATTTTGTCAAAGAGCAATTCGGGATCATTCAATTTGTGCCCTGCTTTTAACAGAGTGCTGTTCCCTGCATCTTCCCATTTAAGGCTGATATCAGAAATATTGAGGATTTCCTTCATCTTTTTTGCTGTAAAAGGAAGAAAAGGTTCGCACAAAACACACAGGTTCGCACAAATCTGAAGTGATAAGTTCAACACAGTTTTGACTCTTTCAGGGTCGGTTTTGAACGTATCCATGGTTCTGTATCAGTAAGGTATTTATTTCCCACACGTGCCAGGTTCATC
>CAZSJF010000232.1:2394-5017 GCA_964606705.1 uncultured Bacteroidales bacterium | reverse complement strand
TGTGTTGGGTGTGTTTGGGGTTTTTTTTTCCGGTTTTTGCAACCCTTGTAAAATTATATTGTCTTTATGGTTGAAATTTAATAACAGAATATTATGAAAAAAACAGATTTAATTATTTTTTTAGGTTGTTTGCCTTTAGGTATCCTTATTATAGCAGGATGCGGCAAGCTGAATGCTGTAGATGGCAATGGACATGTAATTACTGATACAAGAAACGTTGATGCTTTTACGACAGTGATATCAGAGGGCTTTTTTGATGTAAATGTCCGGGAAGATACTGTCAATGAGATAACTATTGAAGCTGAACAGAACTTGATTCCTTATATATATACAGGTGTCAGCGGTTCTGATCTGGTTATTAAGGTCAGAAATAACAGGCGTATTAAAAATCATGAACCTATAGTGATTACAGTGAAAACGACACAACTTAATAAGGTAAAGCTTGAAGGTTCGGGAAATATATATTGCACTGATATAACTGCAGATAATTTTGATATAGGCCTTTCAGGTTCCGGAAATATTAATGTCGGATTAACAGCTGATTATCTGGATGCGGATTTATCAGGTTCGGGGGAGATTAAATTATCCGGAGATGTGAATAGCTCGGATTTAGATATCAGCGGCTCGGGAGATATTTCTGCTTATGAGATGCTGCAAGATACCTGTTCTGTTGATATTTCAGGTTCAGGATCTATGTATGTGCATGTTGCGGACCTGCTTAATGTTAAAATAAGCGGGAGCGGTAAGGTGTATTATAAAGGAAGCCCGGTGGTAAATACAGATATTTCAGGCTCAGGCGAAGTTGTTCACGAATAAAAATGTTATTATGAAAAAATATTTAGTTTTATTACTGTTAGTTATATGCAGTAAAACATATTCTCAGGAATATAAAGAATCTGCAGGTTTCAGAGGCGGTTTTAGTAACGGATTTACTTATCAGTCTTTTGTTGAAGAGAATAATTCATGTGAATTTATGCTGGGTTTCAGAAACAGAGGCATACAGTTCACGGGTATGTGGGAATCATACATGCCTGTATTGCTCGATTATTCAACGCATCTGTTCATGTACTGGGGTTATGGAGGCCATGTCGGATATATAAAATGGTATAAGTATTATCAATATGATAATTATCCGGATTATTTTATGACGAGACAAAAATCTTCGCCTGTTTTGGGAATAGACGGAATCGCCGGTATTGAATACAGGATTTATAAATACCCTCTGGTTATAGGGTTGGACTTTAAGCCTTTTATAGAATTGTCCGGAAGGAATTTTATTAATATTAATTTTTATGATTTTGGGTTGAAAGCCAAATATAAGTTTTGAGAATTTATTATTTAACTAAAAATTAAAAAGTATGAAAAAAACAAATGTTTTACTGTGTTTATCAATGATTTTGTGCAACGTGCTTCTGTTCTCACAAACGGATAGCACCAGTGACAAAAGAAGTTCAACTCATAGCGATGAGATAAAAACTATTTTTAACAAGAATGTCTGTCATGGCGGGTATTTCGGTTTTACAATGAACTATTCCGCGATAGACGGAGAAAATGCTTTATTCCTTGGCGGAAGAGGTGGATGGATAATTAATCATTCTTTAACAATAGGGTTGGCCGGGTATGGTTTTTCAAGTGATTTTTGCCTCGATGGTGCTGTAAACAACAAATATCAGATGTTAGCAGGCGGTTACGGAGGATTGCTGATAGAGCCTATTATTGCTCCTAGATTTCCTGTACATCTGGCATTTCCGATAATACTCGGAGTAGGAGGGATCGCTTGTTCTGATAGTTACTGGAGCAGCGATGATGAATGGGATTATAGTGTTGAAAGTTCCGATGCTTACCTGATAGTTGAACCGGGAGCGGAACTGGACGTGAATGTTCTGAAACACCTGAGGATGTCAATAGGCGTAACATACAGGTATGCATACAACATAAATATTGATGGTGTTGACAGTGATATATTGAACGGGCTCTCTACAGGGATATCTTTGAAAATCGGGAAATTTTAACTTGCAGGTAATATATTTTTAAAGTATGCAATTTTAAAATAACTTTGTCATTGCAAGTATAATTTGAAATTTGTGGAACTGGATATTCATAAGGATATAATAGAACAAAGTAAAAAGAGAGACAGGAAATCTCAGTACAGGCTGTATCAGTTGTATGCCAGGAATATGTTTAATGTATGCAACCGGATAATAAATAATTATTCGAAGTCTGAGGATATTCTGCAGGACGCTTTTATAGAGGCGTTTGATAATCTTGAAACCTTTGAATATAAATCAACATTCGGGGCATGGCTGAAAAGAATAGTAGTGAACAGGTGTATTAATGAATTAAAAAAGAAAAAAGCAGAAATAGAATTCTTTGATGATATGGATAATAAGTTTGAAATGAAAGAACAGGAGGATGTTTCTGAAAGCAGTGAAACAAAGTATAGCGTTGAAAAAATCCGTGAAGCAATGAATCTGCTTCCTGAAGGAGGCAGGGTTATATTTTCATTATATCTTATGGAAGGTTATGACCATACCGAAATAGCACAGATTTTGAATATTACAGAAAGTACATCCAAATCCCAGTACATGAGGGCAAAAACACCACACCAAACACACCCAACACA
>CAZSJF010000232.1:0-2384 GCA_964606705.1 uncultured Bacteroidales bacterium | reverse complement strand
AAAAAAGGATGAAGGAAATTCTTGTTTCACAGTACAATTATTGATAACATGGATTATTAAAATTTAATATTTATGACAAATATAAAAGATGATCTTGAAAAATTTGTAACCGGCAACAGGGATCAGTTTGATGAACTTGAACCCGGTAAGCGTGTCTGGGATAAAATAGAAAATCATTTTGGCGGGAAAAGTAATTTCAACTGGAAAAAAACATTGCTGCAGGCTGCAGCTGTGGTTGTGATTTTTATATGCTCATATTATATGCATGATTTTATCGACAGAAGATCTGATAATAAGTATGTGTCGGCAAAAGATACTGTGAGCAATAAAGAGATCAAGGAATTGATAGAATCTGAAGCGTATTATAATGCACAGATAGATGTTAAAAAGAATGAATTGTTTAAACTCGCTTCTTATAACCCTGAAATTAAATTGGAAATAGAAAGTGAATTTTCAGAGTTGGACAGTATGTATGTTCAGTTAAAAAAAGATTTGAAAGAAAATATGTCAAATGAACAGGTTATAGAGGCTATGATACAGAATTATCGCATGAAACTGCAGATTCTCGAAGATATGTTGTATGAGATAAAGTCAAAACAGAATAATATGGAAAATAATAAAAGACAGCAATATGAGATATAAAATGTTTATGGTATCAGCCCTGATTTTGTTTGGCTGGCATGCTGAACAATGCAAGGCTCAGGTTTATAAAAAAAATAAAACAGTATTAAAGGAATATAAGGTTAATGAAAACTGTGATGTCCAGCTTAGCAACAAGTATGGCAATATTAACATTATTTCGTGGGATAAGGATTCTGTTAAGATCATAATCAATCTGAACGTAGAAACAAAATCTCAGGGGAAAACAGATAAAATATTTAGTTATATAGATTTTGATTTTACCAATACTGAATATTACATTATTGCAAAAACCTGTTTTAAAGAAAATACGGGAACTTTCTGGAACGATGTTTCTGATATGGCGAATGTTATTTTCAGCAGCGGGAACAATGTGGAAATTGAATATGAAGTTTATATGCCGGCGAAAGCAAACCTTAAAATTGATAATAAATTTGGAAATATATATACAACGGATCTTTCCGGTAATATCGATATTTTATTGTCAAATGGCGATTTCAAAGCCAATAACCTGTCGGGCAAAGTGAAGATTGACCTGAAGTTCGGCAATTGTGTTGTAAATAAACTCAGCTCTGCAAAATTGCTCCTTGGCTATTCAGAACTGGAGTTAAGAAACTGCGGTAATGCTGATATCAACAGTAAATCGTCCAAGATCAGTATTGATAAGATTGATGAATTGAAAATTACTGATTCCAAAAGGGATAAATATTATCTTGATTTTGTCAAAGTCTTGAACGGGAATTCCACATTTTCTTATATCTATCTGACCAGATTGTGTGATGAATTGACATTTGCCATGAAATACGGAGGACTGAGCGTGGAATCGCTTGCCAATACTTTTAAGATTATGGATGTTAATGCAGATTATACAGATGTCACAGTGTCTTTAAATAAAAGCCTGACCTGTAATGTTGACGTTTTACATAATAAGAAAACAGGAATAAATTTTTCAGAAGCCTGTAATAAAAATATAAAAACGGAAATTATCAATCTGACCAATGATGAATACAGAACATCGGGTGTTATTGCAGGGAACCTGAAAACATCTGCCAGGGTTAAATTTGTTATGAAATATGGGAATTTAAATGTAAATGTAAAATAGAGCTGTGATGTGAATTATATACGAGCTAACGTATCACAAGTTTGAACCCCTCCCCATGTATATTCTGCAATTCAATATTCGGGTCATCTTTCAGGTGCTTCCTGAGTTTAGTAATGTATACGTCCATGCTCCTGGAAGTGAAATAACTGTCGTTATGCCACACCTTGTTTAATGCTACAGTCCTGTCCAGAGCCTCATTAGCATTATTGCACAGCAATTTCAGCAGTTCCGCCTCCTTTGAAGTTAATTTGTATTCATTATCATTGTATATCAGAAGATGCCTGTTGTAGTCGAATATGTATCTGCCTATTTTATAAATATTCGTTTTAACCGTAAAGTCGCTTTTTGTCCTGCGGAGAATGGCATTGATACGCAGAAGGAGTTCTTCCATGCTGAACGGCTTTGTGAGATAATCATCAGCTCCTATTTTTAACCCCTCTATTATATCCTCCTGCAGGGATTTTGCCGTAAGGAAAAGAATGGGGATTTTTTTATCGGCTTTACGTATTTCCTTTGCCAGGGTATAACCGTCTTTCACAGGCATCATTATATCGAGTATGCAGAAATCAAACGGTTTCCTGTTATAAGCATCCATTGCCTCCTGCCCGTTAACACAACACCACCACCAAACACACCCAACACA
>CAZSJF010000231.1:0-5019 GCA_964606705.1 uncultured Bacteroidales bacterium | reverse complement strand
GTGTTGGGTGTGTTTGGGTGGGTTTTTGAGCATAACGGGAATATCAACACCTTTCAGGAAATTGCCAATGCCCTGAAAGGTGTTGATATTCCCGTTATGCTCAAAAATCCCATAAATCCGGACTTACAGTTGTGGATTGGTGCACTTGAAAGGATAAACAGGGCAGGCATAAAAAAACTTTTAACCATACACAGAGGATTTTCTTCCTTTGAAAAAACACCTTACAGAAACGCACCCCTATGGGAAATGCCTATAGAGATCAAACGGTTATACCCCGACCTGCCTGTAATATGCGACCCAAGCCATATATGCGGTAACAGACAAATGCTTCTGTATGTTTCTCAGGAAGCTCTTGACCTTGAAATGGACGGACTGATGATCGAAAGCCATATAAATCCCGGTAAAGCCTTGTCAGACCCGCAGCAGCAAATTACTCCGCAACAGCTAAAAAATTTACTTTCAAAACTTATACTCCGTAAAAATCATGGAAATGACGTATTCGAAAGCAAACTGGAAGAAATACGGGAACAGATCAAAAATGTTGACCACGAATTATTATATGTACTCTCAAGAAGGATGCTGTTGGTGCAAGAAATAGGAAAGCACAAGCGCGACCATAATATCACTATCCTTCAGCCCAGGCACTGGGGTAATCTTATCCGCAACAGGCTTTCAAAAGGCTCAAAACTAGGACTGGATAAAGAATTCTTATTTAAACTCCTGAAAGTCGTCCATAAAGAGTCTATCCGAAAACAAAGTGAAATAATGAATAAAGATGTAAAATAACACTCCCATGAATTCCATATTTATTTTATCTCTATATCTAAAAAATAACAGGCTTTTGAAAAATATTATTATATTAGCACTCATAATTTTTAACCCTTTTAACAAAACAAACTTCCAGAACTTATGAAAATAATAAAACACTTATTATTACTGATATTTAGCGTTATCCTGATGAATTGCTATTCACAGGAAAACAATGGGGATAAAGTAGATACCGTATATACAACCCTTTCCCAGACCGAGCAAAAAATAAATAGCCTCTATAATGATGGTATTGCTTTATTCAACCAGAACAAATTCAATGATGCAATCAGGAAATTTAATGAGATTCTTGCCATAAATCCTGACTATGAAAAGGCATATTACAACCGCGGCATAATCAGGCATAAGCAAAAGGATTACAATTCTGCCATCAGCGACTTTACAAAGGCTATAGGCATCTTCCCGTCTTCAAAATCATATTTCAGCAGGGCACAATCCAAATATGAAATCAAAGACCTGCAAGGTGCTATTGATGATTACACCAAATCAGCCTCCCTGGATCCTAAAAATTCACAGGCCTATTACTACAGAGGCAACATCTATTTTGAAAAAGAAGAATATGAATCAGCCATCAGCGACTTTACCATGGCGATAAATGCCAACCCCGACTATGCATATGCCTATAATGACAGGGCAAGTGCAAAAAGAAAACTGGAAGACTACAAAGGGGCGCTGAGTGATTATAAAAAAGCCGCCGAACTGAATCCGAAGCTTGCCTTTGTCTATAACAACCTCGGCAGTGTTGAAAAAAAACTGGAAGACTATAAGGCAGCCATTGATGACTACAGCAAGGCTATCAGCCTTAAATCCGATTATTACATTGCTTACAATAACCGCGGAAGTGTTAAACTGGAAACAGGCGATTTTGAAGGTGCAGTACAGGACTTCACTGAAGCATTAAAAATAAACCCCAAATATGAATATGCTTATAACAACCGCGGGAACGCCAGGTATGGGCTGAAAGATTACAAAGGTGCCATTGATGATTACAACAAAGCTATTGAATTAAATCCGCAATATGGATATGCTTATATGAACCGCGGCATATCTAAAGAAATGCTGAGAGATGAAGAAGGCGCCTGCGAAGACTGGAGTACAGCCGCTTCTCTTGGCGTCAGAAACAGTGCCAAATATGCCCAACAACAGTGTAACAGGTAATCATATAAATTATGAAAAAAATATTATTTTGTTTTTTATTGTTTTCAGCAACAGGCCTGATTGCCCAGAATGTTGAATTTGAAAAATATAATTTCCCCGACAAAAAAGAGGAATTCAAGGAAGCACTATCCAACCTGAAACAAGGGGATGAAAATTTTGAACAGGCAAAAAAATTCTGGGAAGACTATAATCTCAAACAACCGATAAAATATCTTGCAGCACTGGATTTTTATCTGGCAGCAAATAAGTTCAATCCAAAAAATGCCCTTCTTAACTATAAAATTGGAATCTGCTACATAGAATCTATTGAAAAGAAAAAAGCTATACCATACTTTGAAAAAGCAATGGAACTGAATCCTAACGTCGCCAAAGATATAAAATACCAGTTAGCCCAGGCGCACCAGCTTAATTATGAATTTGACAAAGCCATTGATGAATACAAGGAATACAGAAGCAAGCTTATTTTATCTCCTTCAGAATTTAACAGTATTAACGAAGAAGTAACCAAAAAAATCGAGGAATGTAATACCGGAAAAGAACTGGTTAAAAACCCAACCAGAGCATTTATTGACAATCTCGGAGCAACACCAAATAGTCAATACAGGGAATACAGCCCTATAGTTAATGCCGATGAATCTGTTATGATCTTTACTTCAAGAAGGCCTAATACCACAGGGGGAGGAACATCCCCTGAAGATTTTATGTTCTATGAAGACATATACTTCACATATTGGAACGGGAAAAGCTGGACAGCTCCAGTTAATCCAAAAAAGCCTCTTAACAGCGACTTAAATGATGCAACTGTTGGTTTTTCTCCTGATGGACAAAAATTATTTATATACAAAGGCGACAACGGCGGAGATTTATATGAATGTGAGCTTGATGGAGATCAATGGACAGACCCTCAAAGGTTAAATAAGAATATCAATACTGAAGCCCATGAGTCTTCAGCATCATTCTCCTATGACGGCAGAACAATATATTTTGTCAGTGACAAAGATGAAGGATTTGGCGGCAGGGACATATATCTATCCCATATGGACGCAAAAGGAAGATGGGGAAAAGCTGAAAACCTCGGTCCCGTAATTAATACCAAATATGATGAAGAAGGAGTTTTCATGATGCCGGACGGAAAAACTTTATATTTCAGTTCAAGGGGGCATAATACTATGGGCGGCCATGACATCTTTAAATCAGTTTATGAAAACGGTAAGTGGTCAGAGCCCGAAAACCTTGGTTATCCTATCAATACAACTGACGACGATGTTTACTTTTCCATATCTGCAAGCGGAAAGCACGGATACTATGCTTCTGCAAAAGAAGGTGGATTTGGAACATTTGACCTCTATTGTGTTACATTCCTCGGGCCTGAAAAACCCCGTGTAACAAACACAGAAGATAACCTCCTGGCATCTGTTGCCGAACCTGTGAGCGAAGCAGTAATTGAAAAGAATGTCAACTTCGGAAGCCAGCTGATAATACTTAAAGGTGTTGTGATGGACGAAGTAACACTCGACCCTCTCGGAGCAACTATTGACCTGACCGATAATGAAAAGAACGAAGTTATAGCCACTTTCACTTCCAACAGCACATCGGGCAAATACCTGGTCTCCCTGCCATCAGGACATAACTATGGCATCACTGTCACAAAAGAAGGATACCTGTTCCACTCAGAAAATTTCAACATACCACACCTTGAGGGATACCAGGAAATAGTAAAAGATATCAAACTCCAGAAAATAGAGGTAGGGAAAAAGATCGTCCTGAACAATATTTTCTTTGACTTCGACAAATCAACATTAAGGTCGGAATCAACAGCAGAGCTCGACAGGGTTGTCAAAATGCTTAATAATATACCCACCCTGAAAATTGAAATATCCGGGCATACCGACAATCTTGGCTCCGATGAATACAATCAGAAATTATCTGAAAACAGGGCTAAAGCTGTCGTTGATTACCTTATAGCCAAAGGCATAGCAAAAGACAGGCTTACATTTAAAGGATACGGCGAATCCCAGCCCATTTCTGACAACACTACAGACGAAGGCCGCCAGCTTAACAGAAGAACGGAATTTAAGGTATTAAGCAATTAATGACTGATTGTTACGCAGGAATAAAATTTATGGAGATAATAATAAGGAATAGAGGTATAGAGGAATAAAGGTATATGGAGGGATTAGAGGGATTAGAGTAATTAACATGGGTATATAATTCAGCTTTTGTAATTTATGAAATCTTCAAATATTTAAATCTTATGAATCATAGAATCAATAAAAAATGGATATTCTATTTCATCATTCCTTATACCTCTACACCTTTATACCCTTTACCTTTAAAGTTTATAAATTAATTTTTCGTAACATCACTTAATAATAAATAATAAACAATTTAAAAACTAAATTTTATGACAGAAGTTATCAGACAAACACTAAGAGACAGCAAGACAGCCAGATGGGTTGCCTTAGCTATTGTTGCATTTACAATGTTTTGTGGTTATTTTTTACAGGATGTATTATCTCCCTTAAAGCCGATGCTTGAAAGAGAATTAGCATGGACTAGTTCAGATTTTGGTGTATTTAGATTCGCATATGGATGGCTTACTGTTTTTTTATTTATGCTAATTTTCGGAGGAATTATCTTAGACAAACTAGGTGTAAGAATCACTGGAGTGGGAGCTGCCGCAACAATGGTAATTGGAACTGCTATAAAATATTGGGCAATTTCTACAACTTCATTAAATGATATTGACTGGCATATACTTTTTTTTAATGTTAATGCTCAGGTATTTATGGTATCTATTGGATTTGCAATTTTTTGTTTAGGAGTAGAAGTTACAGGCATTACCGTTTCAAAAATTATTGTTAAATGGTTTAAAGGTAAAGAAATGGCTCTTGCCATGGGACTTGAAATGGCTGTAGCAAGGTTAGGAACGGGTTTAGCTTTATTTACTTCTCCAATAATTGCGGAGTCTTTTAAATTATCAACACCTGTTTTACTTGGTTTAATAATGATTACAGTAGGACTACTTACATT
>CAZSJF010000230.1:4511-5030 GCA_964606705.1 uncultured Bacteroidales bacterium | reverse complement strand
AAATAGGTTTAAACCTATTTATTGTTTATCTTTGTTTAGTACAAGCCACATTTTTATTATAAATCATTTAAAAATCAAAAAAATCATGAGAAAACTAAGTTTATTCATTGCCATCCTTTTTATGAGTTCCATTAACATGTCGGGTATTTATGCACAGGATATTAAACAGGATAATAAAAAAGAATCAAATACTAAAGCTAATGTTACTACAGAAAAGTCAAAGCCTCAAGAAAACCTTGAGAATGTAAAGGGGAATACTTCTGCTGAAAATTATTTTGAAATGAGTTTTACTTATCATCAAAACGGGTCATATGAGAAATGCATTGAAATGTGTAATGAAGCATTGAAATTAAAACCTGATTTTGCTGATGCATACAACAATATATGCTCTGCTTACAATTCGCTTGGTAAATATGAAGAAGGAATCAAGGCTTGTAAAAAGGCATTAGAACTCAAGCCTGACTATGAACTTGCAAAAAATAATCTGGCATGGGCAAAAAACCAAACACACCCAACACA
>CAZSJF010000230.1:0-4501 GCA_964606705.1 uncultured Bacteroidales bacterium | reverse complement strand
TGTGTTGGGTGTGTTTGGTGGTTTTTTGCCCATGCCTGACTATGAACTTGCAAAAAATAATCTGGCATGGGCAAAAAGCCAGTCATCTCCTGAGAATTATCTTAATCTGAGTGTTGTTTATTTCCAAAAAGGATTATATGAAAAATGCATTGAAATGTGTAATGAAGCATTGAAATTAAAACCTGATTATGCCGATGCATACAATAACATAGGTGCTGCTTATAATTGTTTGGGAAAATATGAAGAAGGAATCAGTTTTTGTGAAAGGGCAATAAAAATTAAACCTGATTTTCAGCTTGCAAAAAATAATCTGGCATGGGCAAAAAGCCAATTGAAAAAATAAATAAAATTATAATATGAGAAAAATAACAAAAGAACTGGTTTCTGTTATTGCCAAAACTATACCTATTGATGAACCTATTTATGAGTTTGGTTCTGTTAAAGTTAATGTTCAAGAAAATTTTGTAAATCTTAGACCAATATTCCCAGGAAAAAAATATGTTGGTTGTGACATGCGTAATGGGCCTGGCGTTGATATAGTTCTTAATTTACATGATATAAATATACCTTCTGAAAGTATCAGTACCGTCATAGCCTTAGACACTCTAGAACATGTTGAATATCCTTACAAAGCAATGGAGGAAATTCATAGGATACTTAAGCCGAAAGGAACGGTTATTATAAGCTCAGTGATGAATTTTCCAATTCATGATTATCCTTATGATTACTGGAGATTTACACCCGAAGCATTCAGATCTATATTGAAACCTTTCAATGAATCATTTGTGGGATTTGCCGGAAATAAAGCATTTCCACATACAGTTATTGGAATTGGATTTAAAGGAAATAGACCGCCTTTAGATGAATTTATAAAAGAGTATGAGAAATGGAAGAATAAACAGAAATGGTCTATGCTTGATATTTCATTAAGAATAACACCACCTATTTTATTACCTATTATAGCAAAATTAGGTAAATTATTATTAGGTAAAAACAGGTATTGATAAGTGGCCAATTGTTAGTAAATGAAAAAAAGTTTATAGAATATCAGGATTAACTTTAATGAATTTACCTTGTCATGTATAACGATGATGCGCAACAAATATTGTCAACTAAAGATAATAAATATACGCAAAGATTGGTCACTAAGCAATTTGTTTGGTGGAAAAAAATATTTGATGTGCAGAAGCCATATCGTTGGAATCTTCGCCGGCTAAATCTTAAATTTGTTCTTGATATAGGATGTGGAATAGGAAGAAATCTTACACATTTGAAAGGATATGGTGTAGGCATTGACCATAATTTATCATCTGTTGAAATAGCCAGAAAAAATGGTCTTTTAGCTTTTACAATCGAAGAGTTTCAAAAAACAGAATTTAATATACCAGGTAAATTTGATTCTATCTTATTATCGCATATTGCAGAACATATGAATGAAGATAATGTGATTGTTTTGCTAAATAAATATATTCCTTTATTAAAACCGCATGGGAAAGTTATACTTATTACACCTCAGGATGCAGGATATCGCTCAGATCAGACGCATATTCAATTTATGGACTTTGAAGCACTGAGAAATATCATACATAAAACAGGCTTATCATTTATAAAGGAATATTCTTTCCCTTTTCCAAGAATAATAGGGCGTTTCTTTAAATATAATGAATTTATATGTATATCTAAGAAACAATAAGTGGCAAGGAAAAATATAATGGATCTGAAGTATGTATTCGTAATATTTTGAATATTAAAAACGATTTTTTGCTTTTTCTTTTCTTATGGCAAAATACATATTTATGAAGTCATTAATAACTATAAGTGTCTTCATTCTAATTAAAAGTTTAAGGATATACAGAGGCTTTTTGAAAAACCTGTTTACAGCCAGATCACGAAGTTCTTTAAGTTCTTCAGCATCCATCCCTTTATTTAAGGCGATAGGAGGGGTGTTCACACTTCCGAAGTCGTTCCAGCTGGGAATAGGGATATTGTTGTCAAGACAGTGCTGATACAATCCTGTTCCCGGCAATGGTATTGCTGTCGCAAATGAAGCATAATCCTGATCAAGTTCACATGCAAGGTTAATTGTATCCATAGCAGTCTCACGGGTCTCGCCGATATGGCCTATCATATAATTTCCGCCTATGAATATTCCTGCTTCTCTTGCTATTCTGATACTGTCTCTGATGTGCTTAAGTGTAATATTTTTGCTCATCCGGTTAAGAATTTCCTGGTTTCCGCTTTCTATACCATAGAATACCCAGCGCACACCTGCTTTTCTCATCTTTTCCATCGTAGGCAAGTGTACAGTATTTACTCTTGATGACACCTGTATTTCTAACCTTTTGTGATAACCCTTGCTGATAATATAGTCACACAATTCATTGATTCTTTTCCTGTTAAGAGTAAATGTATCATCCAGAATATATAAAATACTTATTTTCCATTCATTAATAAAGAACTCTAACTGCTCTATTACCTGCTGCATATCAAAGTATCTTACTCCGTGGCCAAAAACTGTTCGTGCTGCACAGAAATTACATTTGCCGATACACCCCCTGGCAGTAAAAATAACTCCAAATTGACCATTATTTCCTGACGCCCATTTGCTCCAACCATATGGTTTATACAAATGTTTTTTTAGCATGTAATAAGCGGGGATAGGAAGACCACCCAGATTTTGTATAGGATATCTCGGGGATGTTCTTATAATTCTGTCATTTTCTCTATATGTAATACCTGACACATCATGAAGTCCATCATTTTTTTCAAATGTATGTATTATGTCAATAATTGTATGGTCTCCTTCTCCGATGACACAGATATCAACAGCAGGTATGTCAAGTAATGTTTGTTCCGGTAAGGCTGAAACATGAGGACCACCTAAAATTACAACAGTCTCAGAATTTTTTTTCTTCAGAAGAGTATAAAACTGCCTTGTAATATCCATTGTGGCGGTCATAACAGTTGAGCCTACAAATGCGGGTTTCTTCTCAGCAATAATATCAACAATCTGTTGCATCGTCAGGTTTTCAGCATCACCATCAATAATAGATACATCATAACCTTCTTTTATAACAACAGATGCAATGCTGACAAGCCCTATTGGAGGATTTATGGCAACAAAATCTCTTAAATTGTGGTATGCATTTTCCATTGTCGGAACTACTACCAGTATTATTTGTTTTTTACTTGTCATGTTTAAATATTTGTTAAATTTTTATTCGCTATCCAATATTTCTTTTACTTTTCTTTCCAATGTTTTTCTATCGGGTAGGTATAACTGATATTTTGAAACAAAAATTTTATTGGATAATCCGCCTGTTGCATATTCAACTAATAAATCATTTTTGTCAGTTGCAATTATGATACCAACTGGTTCATTGTCTCCGTTAATATTTTCTTCTTCTCTGAAATAGCTTAGATAAAGATTCATTTGTCCTATATCATGATGTTTTACCTTTTTTGTTTTCAGTTCTATCAATATAAAACATTTTAAAATACGGTGATAAAAAACCAGGTCTATGAAATAATGTTCGTTATCAATTGTAATTTTAAACTGACGGGCGACAAACGAGAATCCTTTTCCAAGCTCTAATAAGAAATTTTGAAGATTATCAATGAGTTTCTTTTCTAAATTACGTTCTTTCAGGATAGTATTTTTCTGGATTTCAAGAAATTCGAACACATAAGGATCTTTAATAGTGTCATTTACAGCAATTATTTCATGACCTTCTTCAGCCAAAGCACCTTTTTTATTTTTACTTAACGCCAGCCGCTGAAATAAAGCAGAATCAATTTGGCGTTTCAACTCGCGAAAACTCCAGTTTTCTTTAACAGCTTGTTTTTCATAAAAATTCCGTGATAAATCATCTGAAACTGTTAGCAATTCTGCATAATGACTCCAGCTTAATTTTCCAGACAGTGTCTGGAATTTTGGATATTTAATGTAAAACTGCCTGCAAAGATAAATATTACTTTTACTGAACCCTTTACCAAATTTTTCTTTTAGGTCTTTTGACAAATTTTTCAGTAATGCACTGCCGTAATCTGCTTTATCCTTGCCATCTTGCTCAAATTCAATAATATGCCTGCCAATTTCCCAATTGGCCGTTACTAATTCAATATTAATAGCTTTAACAGCATTTTCCCTTGCCTTTTGTAAGACAAAACCTATATTGTCAAGTAATTGATTATATTTACTATGTGTTATTTGCATTACACAGATATTATTGAATTGTCAGTTCTATTTTTTCTTTATACAATATTATCTTTATGACTAAATGAATATACAAATGAAATGATTTTTGCAATATGTTTTCCCCAAAAAAGTTCAAAGATTTTCAGTTCTTCTTTTTGTCTCATTCCTGTTCTTATCTGCCGCAAAGATTCCGTTTCAGGGTGGATGCGGTGTCTCATCAGTTTTTTATTGATATATACGAATGTGCCGTCCTGCTTTGCAAATTCGAATATATCCAAAAAAACACCAAACACACCCAACACA
>CAZSJF010000229.1:0-5039 GCA_964606705.1 uncultured Bacteroidales bacterium | reverse complement strand
GTTGGGTGTGTTTGGGTGTTGTTGTCATTCTTGCTGTAAATCACAAACAATACCTTTATCTGACATTATGGATCTGAAATAATTTTCATCAAAATCAAGGTATTGTTTGTGATTTACAGCAAGAATGACAGCATCATAATCATTTCCCGGCTTTCCTGTAAGTTCAAAGCCATATTCTTTCTTCAGCTCCTTTGAAGAAGCGAACGGGTCAACAATATCAACATTCACGCCATAGGAACTGAATTCGGAGATTACGTCTGCCACTCTTGAATTCCTGATGTCGCTTACATTTTCCTTAAAAGTAACGCCCATTATCAGCACCTTTGAATTTAGTATATGTTTGCCTGCAGCTATCATTTTTTTCACGGTTTGCTTGGCAACATAAAATCCCATAGAGTCATTGACAAACCTGCCTGAATTGATGACCTGCGGATGATACCTGTATTCACGGGCTTTATAGGAAAGATAATACGGGTCAACGCCTATGCAATGTCCGCCAACCAAACCAGGATAAAATTTCAGAAAATTCCATTTTGTTCCGGCTGCTTCAAGAACATCATAAGTGTTTATACCCATCCTGCCGAAAATAATAGACAGTTCATTTATCAGTGCAATATTCACATCTCTCTGTGTGTTTTCAATAATTTTGGCGGCTTCGGCAACTTTTATTGAAGAAGCTTTATGTGTTCCGGCTTTAACAATTATCCCATAGATTTTGGAAATAATATCAAGAGATTCTTCATCACAACCTGAGACCACTTTAAGGATTTTCGTAATCGTATGTTCTGTGTCACCGGGATTAATACGCTCTGGTGAATATCCTACTTTAAAATCATGAATATATTTTAACCCTGATAATTGTTCAAGAACAGGGACACAATCTTCTTCTGTGCAACCGGGGTAAACAGTAGATTCATAGACAACATAATCGCCTTTTTTCAGAATACCGCCTACTGTTCTGGTAGCAGATAACAACGGTTTCAGATCGGGCAAATTTATTTTATCAATAGGAGTGGGAACTGCCACTATATGAAAAGTTGCTTCCTTAAGTTTTTCAGGAGAGGATGTAAATTCTATGTCACAACCTTCAAAAGCAGAAGCAGGCAATTCTTCACTGGGGTCAATTCTGTTTTTCATCATCTCCACCCTGTCAGCCTTGATGTCGAAGCCGATTACACAAATTTTTCTTGCAAATTCCAGAGCAATCGGAAGTCCCACATATCCCAGCCCTATAACAGAAAGTTTTGTGTCCTTGTGAAGTAATTTTTCGTATACGTTCATGATCAGATAATCTTTTTATTTAAAAGTTTCTTATCCCTCAATGCATATATCCGCTCTATAATCTCCACTACTTTCAGGCCTTCCAGAGCATTTGTGGTAATGGTGGTTTTTCCTTTCAGAGTGTCAACAACATTCTGAATAATGTAATGGTGGTTGGCAGCAGAGCCTTTATATATGCCATAATCATTTGCAGGTTCCGTAGGAGGAAGTTCCGGCATTTTATAGTCTTTTATGTGGCAATATTCAATAGTGTTCATATATTGCCCGCCTATTTTCACGCTTCCTTTGCTGCCGATGACAGTCATGCTGCTTTCAAGGTTTACATCCCATACGGCAGTGGAATAATTAAGTATTCCCATGCCGCCGTTCAGGAAGTTAAAACTGACCGAACCTGAATCTTCAAACTCTGTAAGTTTCTGATGTGTAAAATCATTGAAATTAGCTTTTATGTCTTTTATATCACCAAACAGCCAGTACATTATATCAACAAAATGTGAGAACTGTGTAAAAAGCGTGCCTCCGTCAAATTCGTTGGTGCCTTTCCAGTCACCTTTCTTGTAATAACGATCATCCCTGTTCCAGTAACAGTTCAGCTGAACAATATGTGTATTTCCCAGTATCTTGTTATCAATAACTTCTTTTATCCATAATGACGGCGGAGAGTACCTATTCTGCATCACTGTAAAAAAATGTTTCGACACCTGTAAAGCTTTATAAAGAACCGCCTCACAACTTGCCTTTGTCAGGGCGACAGGTTTCTCGCACACAACATGCTTTTTGTATTCAAGCCCTTTGAGGGAATGCTCTGCATGCAATCCGCTTGGGGTACATATATTAATCACATCAAACTTAACATCCGACAGCAACATATCATCAATGGAAGAGAAAAAAGGAACTTCAAATTTGTCAATGCCGAGTTCTTTTTTTGGCTTTATGTCGCATAATGCAGCTAATTCGGCTTCCGGATTTCTCTGTATCATTTCGGCATGGCGTTTACCGATATGTCCGCATCCTACTATAGCAAACTTAATTTTATTATCATCATTCATAAATTCTTTTTTCTATTAGAGTTTATACCGAATAAGGTATTTTATTGATTTATATATTAAATTTTGCTTTGTGTAACTTTGTGTATCCTTAGTGTAACTCTGTGTAATAACTGTTTCACAAAGGCTCACAGAGTTTTCACAAAGGTTCACAAAGAAATTGTTTATATTTCTTCAAATTTAATATTATAATTTTTAATTCGTATAAACTCTATATATTTATAACAATTTTCTGACGGAATTATTTTCCAGTTTATATTTTTCTTTGCTTTCCGGGCATACTGCAATGCCATTCCCGTCAAAATTCAGGCGGTGGCCGTATTCACTCATCCAGCCTGTATGGCGTGCAGGATTTCCGACAACAAGCGCATATGCAGGAACATCTTTGGTTACAACAGCACCTGCCCCGACAAATGCAAATTCCCCGATATTATTGCCGCATACTATTGTGGCATTGGCACCTATAGAAGCACCTTTTTTCACAATTGTCCTGGCATACTGCTCTTTTCTTATTACAGCACTTCTGGGATTTATGATATTTGTAAAAACCATAGAAGGCCCGAGAAATACATCATCTTCGCAAACAACACCTGTATATAGCGAAACATTATTCTGTATTTTGACATTTTTTCCCAATACCACTTCAGGTGAAACAACAACATTCTGCCCGATATTGCAGTTCTCACCGATAATGCAGTTTGGCATCACATGTGAAAAATGCCATATCTTAGTGCCTTTCCCTATCTTACAGCCTTCATCTATGACAGCTGTTTCATGATAAAAATAATCTTTCTTATCCATATTAATTGTTTTTTACAAATTCCAATACTGATGATGTAATATATTGCAGTTGTTCCTCGTCAAGTTCCGTATGCATAGGCAAAGAGATTACGGATTTGCATAATTTTTCCGAAACAGGGAAATCGCCTTCTTTATACCGCGAATCTATATATGCCTTCTGCATATGAAGAGGAACAGGATAATAAATCATGGCAGGGATTTTTTTGCCGTTCAGATATTCCTGCAATTTAAAGTTATCTATATCTTTTAATACGATAGTATATTGATGAAACACATGTGTCGAATAAGGGCTTCTGAATGGAGTCGTGATTTTCGGGCAACCTGAAAACGCCTTGTCGTAATAGTCAGCAGCATTCAACCGCTGCCTGTTATATTGATCCAGTTTCCCGAGTTTGATCCTTAAAATAGCTGCCTGAATGCTGTCAAGCCGCGAATTAACACCAACAACATCATGGTAATATCTCACCTTCATCCCATGGTTTACAATTATTCTTAATTTTTCCGCCAGAGAATCATCATTGGTAAAAATTGCCCCGCCGTCACCATAACAGCCCAGATTTTTGGAAGGAAAAAATGATGTACATCCTATGTTTCCAACAGTACCCGACTTTTTACGCGAGTTATCTTTAAATATGTATTCCGCGCCAATGGCCTGTGCCGCATCTTCTATTACAAAAAGATTCTTTTCTTTGGCTGTTTCCATGATCTTTTCCATGTCTGCGCACTGTCCAAACAAATGAACCGGTATAACAGCCCTGGTTTTTGAAGTAACTGCCTTTTTTAGTTTTTCACAGTCAATATTGAAAGTATCATGATTTACATCTATCAGAACAGGCGTTAATCCCAGTAATGCAATTACTTCTGCAGTTGCAATAAAAGTAAAGGTTGTTGTAATCACTTCGTCTCCCGGTTTTAAACCCAGCCCCATTAATGCAACCTGAAGTGCATCTGTCCCGTTTCCGCAGGGGATAACATTTCTCACGTTCAGGTAACCTTCAAGTTCCTTACTGAATGTTTTCACTTCAGGGCCGTTGATAAATGCGGAAGAATTAATAACATCCGATATTGCATTATCAAGCTCTCCTCTTATCTTTTCATACTGACTCTTCAGATCAACCATCTGGATATTTTTCATACGGCAAAAAGGTTTGTTTAATTCATTAATAAAGGCAAAGATAAAGATATTTAATGAGCAGTGTTAATTTTATATAATTTTTATTTGGAAAATATCGGTCTATAATATTTTTTAAAAACGTGATAATTTTAATATTTTTTCAGCACTGATTATGAAATTTTATTAAATTTACGGACTTTATTATTAATAATTTATAGAAATGAAAAGATTTATTATAATAACTTTTTTAACCATTGCTTCATTTTCCGTTTTTTCTCAGTTTAGTGATGATTTCAAGAAAAAATTTAACATAGCTGACAGCTATATAAGCTATGAGGAACAGGAGCATCCCGGTGATATGTCGGGCATTTACATGAAGGCTTTGCCATTATTCCTCCAATTGGATTCAATGATGCCGAATAATTCTAATGTCATCTACAATATCGGGCTTTGTTATCTTAACTCTGCTTTTGATAAAGCTAAAGCCATTCCGTATCTTGAAAAAGCAATTAAAAATGTTTCTTTTGATTACAGGGAAAATGATTATAAAGAAACCCGCGCACCGGTATTTGCATATTATTATCTGGGAAGGGCTTATCATCTGGATGGAAAATTTGATAAGGCAATAGAAAGTTTTAACAAATTCAAATCATTTTTGTCAGTAGATAATCAGAGTTATCTGAAAGATGTTAACAGGCAGATCGAAATGTGCTATACAGCAAAAAAACTTATGGCCAATCCTGTCAGCATTGAAGTAGATAACCTTGGACCCAAAAACACCAAACACACCCAACACA
>CAZSJF010000228.1:0-5049 GCA_964606705.1 uncultured Bacteroidales bacterium | reverse complement strand
CTGCGGTTTTAATACCACCAATGATATACCCCGAAAAAAATTAACTGCAGAAGAAATAGAGAAAGAAGTAAAAGCAATATCGGAAACAGGGTTACGCCACATACTCCTTCTTACAGGCGATTCAGTAAAACATACCCCTTTATCTTATATCAAAGAAAGTTTACAGATACTGAAAAAACATTTCTCTTCCATATCAGTTGAAATATACCCATTAGACGAGGAAGGATACAGAGAACTTATAAATTCAGGCGTTGACGGGTTAACAATATATCAGGAAACATACAATGAAAAACTTTATGATGAGTTTCATATTGCAGGGCCTAAAAAGAATTATTTTTTCCGCCTTGAATCCCCTGAAAGAGGTTGTAAAGCATGGATGAGAAACGTTAATATCGGCACACTGCTTGGCCTTGATAACTGGCAGAAAGATGTATTTTTTACATCTCTTCATGCAAAATATTTACAGGACAAATATACAGACACTGAAATAGCAATCTCTTTCCCGAGGATGAGGCCTCATGAAGGAAAATTCAATGTTCCTTTTCCTGTATCAGATAAAAACTTAGTACAGATAATAGTTGCTTCACGGATTTTTAATAAACGTGCCGGCATTACAATATCAACAAGGGAAAATGCTTCTTTCAGAAATAATATAATAGGGCTTGGCGTTACTAAAATGTCAGCAGGTTCCACAACAACTGTAGGCGGACATACACAAAATAATAAAGATGAACAATTCAACATTTCCGATGAAAGAAGTGTTGAAGAAACTAAAAAACTCATACTCAGTAAAGGCTATGAGCCTGTTTTTAAAGACTGGCAGAATATTTACAACTAAATGGAAAACTTCGGATTATATATCATTATAACAAAACCTGTTTTACCCTATACAAGAGTTGCAGAGATATGCGTGGAAAACGAAATAAAAATGCTGCAGTTAAGGGAAAAATACCTTCCCGACAGGGAGCTGCTTAAAATTGCAAAAGACATAAAACGGATTACCAAAGGAACAAAGACAAACTTTGTAATCAACGACAGGCCTGATATAGCTGTATTGTGCGATGCCGACTGCCTGCACCTCGGACAGGAAGACATGCCCTATGAGGAAGCAAGAAAAATATTTGGGACCAATAAAATGATAGGATTGTCAACCCATTCAATAGTTCAGGCAAAGGAAGCACTCAAAAACCGACCTGATTATATTGGCTTCGGGCCCGTTTATGCAACTCCTACAAAGGAAAAACCTGATGCTGTAGTGGGAACGGAAATGCTGAAAGAAGTATCAGGCTTTACAGACGTTCCTATTGTGGCAATCGGCGGAATATTCCCTGAAAATATAGAACAGGTATTAAAAGCCGGTGCCAGAAACATAGCAATGGTAAGGTATTTCATGGAAACCACGGAACTTGACAAAAGGATTAAAGAGATAAAATCAGTAATAAAAAAATAAACATGCCTGAAAAATCAACAAAATTGATAGTCGCTGAAGAGGCTATAATCAATAAGATATATCTTATCAGAAGTAAAAAAGTGATGCTGGATAGAGATTTGGCTGTTCTTTATGGAATAAAGGCAATAAGATTGCGTGAACAGGTTAAACGAAATATTGAACGTTTCCCTGAAAATTTTATGTTTCAATTATCTGAATCAGAAACAAATATTATGGTATCGCATTTTGCGATACCTTCAAAGAAGCATTTGGGTGGAACATTACCATATGTTTTTACTGAACATGGTGTACTTATGCTTGCAAATGTACTAAAAAGCAATCAGGCAATTAAAATAAGTATCCGGATAATTGAAATCTTTGTTAAAATCAGAGAAATGTTTTTAACTCACAAAGATATTCTATTAAAACTTGAAAAGATAGAAAGAGCACTGGCTGAACATGATAACAATATACTTACAGTATTTGAATACCTGAAGCAGTTTGAAAAGGCAAAGCAGGAGCATCTGGAACAAAAAAACAGAAAACGTATTGGATATAAAGTTAAATAAAAAACTTGTTTTTCGGCTAAGAACTTGACAAAAGAATCAGATAGATAAAATCAATGATAAAAAAAATGATGGACAGACTTATATCAATAACAACAACAAACGACATACCACCTGAATACAGACAAACACCTGTCGGACTGCTTTTAGAATATCATAATCTTAAACGTTCACTTGATGTTTGTGAAAAAGCTCAACTTTTGGTGGGGATGTGTATGGATAATCGGAAGTATTTACATATTCCCGATAACTTCGCTTTTATTATCCGTACAGGTGGAGCTAATCTGCGATATAGTGAATTTAAAGTTTCTTATGCCATTGCTGTTGGCCAAATCAAACACATTGTGCTCATTGGACATAATAAATGCGGAATGGTAAATTTAATTTCACGCAAAAACGAATTTATCAAAGGACTTGTAGAAATAGCAGGTTGGGAAGAAAAAATTGCAGAAGAACATTTTATGAATTTTGCACCAATGTTTGAAATTGACAATGAGACAGATTTCATTATAAATGAAACAAAGCGACTTAGGCTCCGCTATCCTAAAGTTACTATAGCTCCTATGATGTATCTGGTAGAGGATAATAAACTTTATTTGATTAAGGAAAATTAAATAATGCTTTATTGAGGAGATGTAACTATAAGTTGGTTGGTAAAATCCTAATGATGAATTATTTTTAAGCGTTAATTAGGTTTTTTGTTAAAAATTAAATAAATTTGCAACCCTTAATAAATACAGAACAACGATGGGCAAAAAATCAAAAGATGCAAGAGTACAGGTGATTTTGGAATGTACCGAACATAAAAAGACCGGATTACCGGGTACATCAAGGTATATCACCACAAAGAATAAAAAGAACACACCTGACAGGATGGAACTGAAAAAATACAATCCTATCCTAAAAAAAGTTACGGTACATAAGGAAATAAAATAAATTTTAAACTATGGCAAAGAAAGTTGTAGCCACACTTAAAAAAGAAGGTGGCAAAGGTTATACAAAAGTGATAAGAATGCAAAAATCACCGAAAACAGGCGCTTACTGTTTTGCTGAAGATATTATAGCAAGTGAAACCGTAAAAGACTTCCTTGCTAAAAAGTGATTTTATGCCGTTTTTTATTACAAGGCTTTTTTCTATAAAAGAACTATAGGAAAAAGCTTTTTTTTTCTGTAAAAGTAATTTTGAAAACCCATGGGCTTATTTAATATATTCTCAAAAGAAAAAAAAGAAATTCTTGATAAAAGCCTGTCTGCAAGCAAGGAAGGCATCTTTTCCAAAATCTCAAAAGCAATAATAGGCAAGTCCAGGGTTGATGATGATATTCTTGACAAACTTGAGGAAATCCTTGTTTCTTCGGATGTCGGGGTTGAAACCACCCTGAAAATAATAGAAAGGATAGAAAAACGCGTTGCCAGGGACAAATACCTGAATACATCGGAACTCAATAATATCCTGAAAGAAGAAATCACAGGGCTGCTGTCGGAAAACAACACGGATAACACTGCTGAATTTGCCATTCCTGAAGTAAACGGGCCATATGTAATAATGGTTGTCGGAGTGAACGGCGTCGGGAAAACCACGACAATAGGCAAACTGGCATATCAGCTTAAAAAAGCCGGTAAAACAGTCCTGCTGGGGGCATCTGACACATTCAGAGCAGCTGCCGTTGACCAGATCAAAATATGGGCGCAGAGGGTTGATGTCCCTGTTGTGTCTCAGGAAATGGGCGCAGACCCCGCCTCTGTTGCTTATGACACATTGAATTCAGCAAAATCCAGAAATACTGACGTCGTAATTATTGATACTGCCGGAAGACTGCACAATAAGGTCAACCTCATGAATGAGCTTTCCAAGATAAAGAATGTCATGAAGAAAGTCATACCTGAAGCTCCACATGAAGTTATGCTTGTTCTTGATGCATCAATAGGGCAGAATGCTGTTGAACAGGCCAGGCAGTTCGTCTCAATAACTGAAGTTAATGCAATAGCACTGACAAAGCTTGACGGCACTGCAAAAGGAGGCATAGTCATCGGAATATCCGACCAGTTCAAGGTGCCTGTAAAATACATCGGCGTAGGAGAAAAACTGGAAGACCTCCAGGTTTTTAATAAATATGAATTTGTTGATTCTTTCTTTAAATAACATACACTGATTTTCTTAGAACCATTGAACACCCACTGCAAAAAACGGAAAGTAAATCTTATAACTCTTGGTTGCCCCAAAAACCTTGTGGATTCAGAGGTTTTGCTGGCCCTGCTTAAATCATGCAATTTTGATGTTGAACATGAGATTAAAGGCAACAACGGGGATATTATTATTGTCAACACCTGCGGATTTATCAATGACGCCAAACAGGAGTCAATAGACACTATCCTTGATTTTGCTGAAGCAAAGAAGAAAAGCCGTATTAAAGAACTTTATGTCATGGGATGCCTTTCACAGAGGTATAAAGAAACCCTTGTACACGAAATCCCTGAAGTTGACAGGTTCTTCGGAGTAAATGACTTTAAAAGCATCCTGAATTATTTTAATCTTAAAGCAAAGAAAGATTTTCATCCGGCTGAACGAATCCTGTCAACCCCGCATCATTATGCTTATCTCAAGGTATCGGAAGGATGTAACAGGAAATGCTCATTCTGCACAATACCATCCATCAGAGGCAGGCATGTCTCCATACCCGCTGAACATATAATCCATGAGGCTGAATTCTTATCTCAGCAGGGAGTTAAGGAAATTATACTTGTTGCACAAGATCTGACATATTACGGACTTGACATATACAGGAAAAAAAACTGGCGGAATTGCTGACGCGTCTTTCAGAAATTAAAGGCATAGAATGGATACGGCTTCATTATGCCTATCCTGCCGACTTCCCCATGGATATCCTTGAAATAATAAGGGATTATCCCAATATCTGCAAATACCTCGACATACCTTTCCAGCATATCAATGACAGGATATTAAAGTCCATGCACAGAGGGATAAACAAAAAAGATACTATCAAACTTATAAATAACATCAGGAAAAACAACAAACCAAACACACCCAACACA
>CAZSJF010000227.1:0-5061 GCA_964606705.1 uncultured Bacteroidales bacterium | reverse complement strand
GATAGTGGTAAGAACTGGGAGTCTAAAAGCAAAGAAGCAGAAGACCTTTTTAACAATAATTTTTCTTTGATATATACATTTCTTACCTCCAACCGAACCTATCCACGAATTTGAATTATTATTAAAAAGGTCTTCTGCTTCTTTGCTTTTAGACTCCCAGTTCTTACCACTATCTGTGGTTTTTAAATATAATCCGGTAGAAGATTTTTTAGACCATATTCGACCACATATATAACCAACGTTTTCATCCATAAAGCACACGAAATTATAGGCACTACTTACAATCATTAATGTATCTTCAGTGATTTCCTTTCTTACTTTAAATGTCACACTTGAATCATTCTGTCCATGGCAGACAGCAACAATGCCAATAAGAACAACAAAATTTATCAAAAAAGTCTTCATCTTTATTACTTTTTCATCAATAATTAAATTTTGTTAGGGCAGTTAAAAACTGCCCTAAGTTCTCGCGCGACTTCAGTCGCGTGGTGTTTTGAACCCATCTCCTCCATTTACAGTTTTCAGTATTGTTCCGTTATATCCTACGGCATAGCCAATATTTTTATTGATAAAATAAACTGCATTTAAATTACAATCTGTGCCTGAAGGCTGGTTTTCCCAATTTTTTCCGCCATCAGTAGTTTTTAAAATTAATCCATTATTTCCAACAGCATAGCCGATATTCTCATTAATAAAATCAACGGAATTAAGATATTTATTTGTATCATCGTAAAGGACTGACCATTCATTATATCCAAAAGCAAATAGTATTTTGTTACTTCTAATTGCATACCTTATATTATCTGTGTATCTAATTCCATCCATATTCATATGAGTATATTGGATTTCATAATTTTTAATACTGTGTACAGAACTGGACTCAAACACGTAGTTATTATAACCAAAATCAATAATATCTATATACATCGCGCCATTATCAGAAAAAATAATTCCAAGATGAGTATTATAATTCGTGGTATCTGTATATCCCTTTAAATTTGAATCAATAATATTCCAGTTATCACAACCATCAGTTGTTTTAAAGAGTACGCTTTTTAAAGTTTTCCTGTTTACCCCAACAACATAACCTACATTTTCATCGGAAAAATAAACTGAAAACAAATCAATATCTGTAACACATTTCTGTGGCTCCCAATAAACTTTTTCAACTTTATATGTTAAGTATGCAGAATCACTTTGTCCTTTACAGACAAGTGTAACAAACATGAATAATATAATTGTAAAACTTTTCATAATACAGTTAATCATTCTATTTTGTGTAAAGCTACAAACTTCATACTACCTGGCATTATTTTTCAAAGTCAAGGTTAAATGGTTCGTTTTGAATCCCATTTGAATATTCTGTTGTTTCTACTGTGGTATCAACAACTTCAAAGGTAATATTATCAAACCAGATTTGGCCTGTTCCACTAATCAATGCACCAAAAGCTATCAATGACGCGTTTGTTGGAACATCAAGTACTATTTCATACTTTTTCCAATTCGTTGTTCCTTTTATCGACCTGTCTGTCTTTCCGTCATGCATATTATCAAATGAAAGTGAGTTTTCTGAGTCTTTCTGGTCAATCCTTAACCAAAACCCAGACCAATTCGAAACATCTTTTGTTTTAATATATCCGGACATGCGAATCCTTTTCCCAAGATATTTGTCAGGTTTACACTCCTGCATTAATGTCCCGAATCCAGATTTACTGATTTTTTTGTCAATTGATTTGATGGTCGCTGCATTTTCCCCATCCTGTCCTGCACACTTGTCTATCCCCATTTCATACTTATCAGGGTCACTGCCAGCTTTAATCCAGCCTACCGGTAAATCAAATGAAAATAGTGCTATTGTTGTTCCAACAAATAAAACACTTCTCAGAATTCTTTTTGTCATAGTTTTTATAATTTAATTATTTCTAAAATTTTAGTTTATACCTGTGGCAATTGATAAATCCCAATTATAACAGGGACTTTAGTCCAATGTTTTTATTGTTTATAAAAACGGTACATTTAATTCTTTTTTGACGTCATCAGCTGTCTTTAATTCCCTGTCAATTATAGTCATTTTAAAGTCATACTGCCTGCTGCTTTTAGGAATATTTTTAAAGTCATCCTCATAAAACACAGCCAGTTTGTTATCTTTTGTAATCCCCCATATCATATTATTCTTGCTTGGGTTAAATCTTAAATTTGAAAAATTACCATAATAATAGGTAAATAATGCATTCCTGTCCCTCTCAACCAGATATGCACACTCAATAACTAATCCCTTACCATTTTTATCAACAAATCTTGCCATTAAAGTCTGCCCCTGCGGCAATTTCTGAGGCATATCGCAATTCCACACCCCGAATCCGCTCACCTGGAATACACGAAAAACCATGTCGCTTGTTGAAGCAGCTAATTCCATTTTTTTCAGATTTTCTACATATTCTTTACGTATCCTTTTCTGCAATGCTATTTCTTCTTCCATCCGCTTTTTATATTCTTCCTGCTTTATTTTTTCTTCTTCCTTCCTTTGCTTGAGCTTCGAAGCATATTCAGCATATTTCTTCTCATAAATATTCATTGCATTCTGATAATCCTCATTTTTAAACACAGGATATGTTATATATTCAACAGAATGCTTTCTGTCTGAAAATTTTATATTATAAGAACCTTTCTTACCGCCTTTGGCGATATCTACATTTTCCCATACTGTTTCAGCATCTTTTTCGGAATAATTCTTGTTTTCCTCACCCACTTCAAATGTAACGCCTTTATAAACTGCCAGTTCCGGAAATTCCTGTTCGCTGAAGTCAATGGTAAAATGATATCTGCCCTTGTCGGCTTTTTCAGGTTTTACAGGTTCTTCATCCTTAAGTTTAATTATTTCTTTCTGAATGTCTGCAATGTCGTTTTTAAGTTCCGCTGATTTAGGCATTTCTACATTTTCTGTCTTTACAGCATTTGCAATATCGTTTTTTTCAATCTTATCTTTTCCTTTATACACCCAGTTTCTCTTGTTTGTGTCGAGGTAGTACAGGTTGAATTTATCGTCGCCATTGTTTGACCTCATTTTTATATCTATTGGTTTATCAGGTTTTAAAAATACCGGTTTGCCGTCTTTGTATGCAAGCAATTCCAGCATCCCTGCAGATTCAAAGTGATAACCTGTGCCGCTGGAATCATATTTCATAGGTATCCCTGATATAAAAATGTCGCCCACATCTTTAAACTCGCGGTATAAAATATCCACATCGCCGTTAACAGGATTGCCCTGAGCATCAACAATGGCATTTTTGGGAATTATTATCTCTGTCCCTGATATGCTTTTCAGCCTTGCCCCTTTTTCAGGGTCTATTGTAAATTTCTCCCTTTTAATATCAACACCTTTAACAGGAGGATTGACATATTTAACGGAACCGGTACAGAGCATTTTTTCAACAGGCTGATTTGTTTTCATGCCGGAACTGTTTTTGCTTATCTGGTGATACGCAACTGTTGCAACTATTGCTGTTGTGACAACAGCAGTGGTAGTGGCAAACCAGCCCGTTTTGAAAAAAGGCTTGAGCATAATGCCGTAATTGCTCATCAGGGAACTGAAATTTTTCACTGAAGATATCTCTTCGCTTGAAATTTCTGGCCTGTTAACGTTAACTTTATATTTATTTGTTTTCATATTTATATATTTTTTATGTTCTTTACAATATTCCTGATGGGACACTTCGACGCTTCGACTACGCTCAGCGACCTAAAGCTCAGTGTCCCTCCGATCAATACATTAATTCTTTAAGTTTGTCAATCACCCTGTATGTTTTCACCTTGGCATTGTTTTCTGTAATGTCAAGTATTTCGCCAATTTCGCTGAATGCCCTTTTTTCAAAAAATCTCATTTCAATCAGCTGAATGTCATCTTCTGACAGCTGGGTGATTGCATCAATAAGTTTATCCTGATATTCTTCGCCTGAATTTTCTCCTATCTCTTCTCTTATTTCAGAAACATGGGCATCTTCAATATTTATTGCACGCTGGGCTTTGTTTTTCTTAAAAGTGTCCATAAGCTCATTATATGCAATTTTATACAGCCATGATGAAAAGGGAACTTCTTTATATTTGAAATTCTTAATATTTGTCATGGCTTTAAGGAACACCTGCGAGGTAATGTCAAAGGCAGTGTCTTTATCATCCAGCCTCTGATAAACAAACCTGAAAACAGGTTCGTGGTATTTGTTATAAAGAACTTCGAAATTCTTCATATCGGCTTTTGACGCTTCAATGTAATCATGCTCTTTCTGAAGCTGCTCCTGTGTCTGATGATATTTTGAATCTGTCTGGTTCATATTTATAAATATTTATTTATATTATATATATTTATTATTAGCATTATCTCTATTTTTTACATCTATCCTATTTAATTATTTGTCCAACATTCATTATCAAACCTCTTCCAGGTTTTTTTGTGTTTATTTGTAGTATAACACCCAAACGATCTGTCAAATCAGAAGCATGTTGAAGAGATCCAACACAAGGATTATCCAAAGTACCAACATTATATTCAGCAGTAAAATCTATATATATTAATCCACATTCATCATTAAATTTATATTCTCTATAATCTATATCTATCCCCATCCCAATCATTCTTAATCTATCTTTAATTTTCATCAAATCATAATATGTCAATTTATTAGAAAAAATTACTCTTACACTATCAATTTCACCTTTTGATGACAAAAAAATCTTCATTGGATTTATTTTGACACTATCTTTAATATTGACACAAGGCATAACGGAATCCTGCTTTCTTACATTAAAAGGTGACTGAAGAGTATCAGTCACTATATCTGTTGCTTTTTTTACTTTAAAAGTCGCTGCACTTGTATCATTTCCCTGTGAATATACAATGGACACAGAAATAACAAAACCTGCAATTATTAATATTATTTTTTTCATTTTTTTATTATCAAGTAATTATTGTATTCATTCATTTTTTCAAGTTACCTTTCTTGTCATATTCTACAGACTGGGGCTTTCCTTCATTATCCAAAAAACAAACCAAACACACCCAACACA
>CAZSJF010000226.1:0-5062 GCA_964606705.1 uncultured Bacteroidales bacterium | reverse complement strand
CTTGAAACAGCAGGCAACTTATTGAGACTATATAATTCCACTTTTAAATCAATTAAAAATGATGATAACAGTTATACGCTTTTCAACATAAGGTATGCGCAATATGTACGTGCAGATATTGATTTCAGGTATTACAGCATTTTTAACGAGCTGAACACTCTCGCATTCCGTTTCAGGGCAGGAATAGGATTTCCATACGGAAATATGAACACCATGCCGTTTGAAAAAAGCTTTTTCTGCGGAGGGGCAAACAGCATAAGGGCATGGCCGATAAGGTCTGTGGGACCGGGTTCCTACTATTCAACTGCAAATAAATTCGACAGGATCGGCGATATAATAATAGAGTCAAATCTTGAATACAGATTTCCTGTTTATAAAGTGTTGCGCGGAGCTCTTTTTGTTGATGCAGGCAATGTGTGGCTGAAAAATTATAATTCCGATTTTCCGGGAGGAGATTTTAAGTTCAACTCTTTTATTGAAGAACTCGCAGTAGGAAGCGGAATAGGATTAAGGTTTGACTTCTCATTATTTATAATAAGGCTTGACGCTGCATATCCGGTCAAATACCCTTATCCTGTAACATCACACAAAATCCTTGCTTCTGATATAGTATATAATTTAGGTATCGGGTATCCTTTCTGATAACAACGTGCGTAAACTTTTACTTAATATATAATAAATTCCTTAAATTTGCACTTTAATATTCAAATGTATGATGAGAATTTTTAAAATCATATTTCTGTTGTGCCTTATCAGTTCTGCAGTATATTCGCAGAGAATTGTCATACCACTGCGCAGTGCAGAGATCAAAGCAGGCACAGATGTCATATGGTCGCTCAACATCAAAGAAGGTTTTAACGACACAACCATTGATATAGCAAGGAAAATATACACACCAACAGTAAATTTCAATATAAATATCCCTGTCTGCCGGTCTTTTTATATGGGTGCATTTTACAATACCAACAAAATGTTTGGGATAAAAGGCACTTTTAAAGATGACAATATATTCTATATTAACAATTACAAAGACCCTGCTACAGACGCATTAGGCAACCCAAGATTACTCTTAAAATGGAACATAGAAATGGAAATGTACGGAATAAGCATGATGTTCAAAAATGTTAATATTTCCAAAAATTATTATGCACTTGAGATTTTCAAAGTCAAATCCTCTTTGAGCTATTCTCTGCCTGTTAACTATGATGATCGTTTCCCTGTAAAAGAAACCGATTCGGTGTATTTTATAGACAATACTACCTCACGCTTACAAAAAGATCTGCCCGGATTTCTCGAAAATTATCCTAAAAAAAACAACCAAAAACCACCCAAACACACCGAACACCTTAGGTATCGGCTTCAGAGCCGGAAAATTGTATCCTGTTTCGCAAAAAATCTCTTTTTATATGGAAGGAAGTTTCAGATATATTTTTAAAAGAAATGAAATACTGTCGGGCGGAAGATTCATACACAGCGCAAACGCCGGAATAATAATAAAATTAGGTGAAAAAAAATGAAAACCACAAAACACATACTGCTCCTTTTAAGTCTGTTCCTGTCAGGGCAAGTGTATTCACAGGACTTATCCAAGCAGGATGTATCCAGCTATAAGATAACACTTGATAAAAATTCAAACTGTTCCGCTTTCTCTCCTGATGGCAGTTATTTTACTACTGCTCAGGGCAAAAAAATATCCTTTTATTCAGCCGGCGGCCTTAAATTTAAGGATCTCTCAGGACACAAGTCTAAAGTAAAAACCATCAATTACAGCGATAATAATAAATACCTTGTTTCCGGAGGTAATGACAAAATCATCAAGGTATGGGACATTCAGGCAGAAAAAGTAATCAAAACCCTTAAAGGGCATAAAATAGATGTACTGTCGGCAAAATTTCTGAATAATAACAGATATATCGCTTCTATCTCAGATGACAGGACTTTAAAGCTATGGGACTGGAACAACGACAGCATAATTTACAGCAAAGAAGACCACAAAAGATTTATTAAAGCTTTAGCTGTGAGCCCTAACGGAAAATATATCGCCACAGCAGGAAAGGACAAAAGAATTATTATAAGGGAAGCAATGACAGGCAATATCATAAAAGAATTTACAGCCCATAAAAAAATGATAAGATGCCTTGACATTGATGCAAGTTCAAAAATATTAGCCAGCGGCGGTGACGATAAACGTGTGAAATTATGGAATCTGGAAACAGGTGAATTAATCCATGAATTTTATACCAGCAGAGGATGGGCTTACAGCATATTCAACAACAGGGAAAGAATTTACGATGTAAGGTTCAGCGGCGACGGAAAATTTCTTGCAGCAGCATCAGGAGACAATAACTGCTATATCTATTCTCTTAAAGATAATACTGTCCGAATGAAATTAGAGAAACTACCGGAAAAACCCATTAACATTTGCTTTAATCCCAACGGAAAAGAAATGTGTGTTGTTGAAAATGACATTAAGACAGTAATATCCTTTGATATTTCTTATTTAAATATCTCCCCTGTATATCTTTTCAAAGATGAGAAAGACAAAACTCCTCCTCAGATATGGATTTCATACCCTCCGAACATGCAAAACTCCGTTTTCAAAACATCTGAAAACATCATCAATATCACAGGCAATGTACTAGACGATAATGGGGTAAGAAGCCTTCTTTTAAACAACAAAGAAGTTCCTATTGACAATAACGGAAAATTTTTAATGAAATTTCCGCTGACACCTGGTGACAATTTTGTAAAAATAGAAGTAACAGATATTAATGACAATACAGCCGTCAGAAAATTTAATATCATAAGAAGAGACGTTGAAGATACTCTTACCAGTAAAAAAACCGTTAATTACCTTTTTGTTGTAGGAATTAATAATTACCTGCACTGGCCGAAACTCAGCAATGCCGTGAAAGATGCAAAAGACATTGCCAATATTTTAACTGCAATATACACTTTTGATGCTGCCAACACGGTAATTCTTACAGACAGCCAGGCAACATATACAAACATATACAACACTCTGAGAAGTTATATTGAAAAAATAACTCCTAAAGATAATTTAGTAATATATTTCTCAGGACACGGACTGTTTGACGAACTTACCAACGAAGGTTACTGGATACCTTATGAAGCAAAAACAAAAAATGAAACTGAATACCTGTCAAACACATCGGTAATTAAAATACTGCAGAATGTAAATTCAAAACATACATTTCTTATTGCAGATGCATGCTTTTCAGGAACACTCTTTGCAGAATCAGGCAGAGGCTTTACCGATAATGTGGAACAATACAGGTCAAGGTGGGGGCTTACATCAGGGAGGCTGGAGGTGGTCTCTGACGGTGCCAGAGGCAGTAACAGCCCTTTTGCCGCTACATTGCTCAAGTTCCTTAGAGAAAATAATAAAGACAAGACAGCTGTTTCCGAGCTGATACAATATGTAAAAATGAATGTCCCTGATGTCGCCGAACAAACGCCAATAGGGCTTCCTTTGAAAAATGTGGGCGATGAAGGCGGGGAAATGATTCTTTATAAAAAAAGTAAATAGTATTTACTTTTAGCCCGTAGGGCTTTAACATCCATAAAAAAACAAATAAGTAAATTACAGATTGTCCGTAGGACATAAACCAACAGAAATCTATAGCAACCGCATACACACAGTTATACACTCACTATATTTTTGCCGTTCAGAACAGGGTAACCGATTGACTAATAAAGGGAAAAGCTGAGAGGTATATTCCCTACGGGAAAAGACACATCTTGCTCACACTTTTTTTAGGTTTATTTATTCTTTTCAAAAAAGTGTTTCAGATACATATGGTCTTTTATTTTGCGTCTCCAACATTTTTCAAAAGGATAAAATATCCTATGAGTACAATTTTGATTTTTTAATAGCACAACACTATCAACATACATTCTATACTTTGCATTTTTAAAATCAGGAAAGTCATAAAATTTATTTTCATTTTCAAGATACACCCTATTTTTCCCAGAAGCGTTTAATGTCAATGTATCACCTTGCATTTCCCATGTTCCAGTCAAATATATACTTCCATATTCCCAATTCCAATGAATAAAATTAAACTGATTGTTGTCATAAAGCTGAACAATGTCTCCACCTGACTTCCCCTCATCCCATGATGAATTATACAATTCTTTTAATTTGCATGGATTTTTGTAATCATGTATCCCAAAAAAAAGAATCATAAAGAGAATACTTGTCAATGAAAAAACTGAACAAACAAAATATCTCATGGTTATTCTAATTCTTTTATTTTTATTAATTTCTCTATATATATTTGTTGTCATTTTGCACGAATTAACTTACCACCAATTTATTTATTATCATACTTTTTCATCCTGTCGTTACATATACTTGCAAATATAAAAATTTCCTCTGTCTATTCCTGACATTTTTGTACATTTGCTTCATGAAACAGAAGAATTCACATACACATACATGGACAGATTTCAATAACTTCATAAGAAGGAACAGAAAACGTCTTCTTGTGAAACAGAATCCTGTTGCCGTATGGCTGACCGGTTTGTCAAGTGCAGGCAAAACCACAATAGCCGAAGCACTGGAAAAGGAGATCATTAAAAAAGGTTATTTCATCAAAATATTTGACGGGGATATAATAAGAACAGGGCTGAACAAAGACCTCGGCTTTTCAGAAGAGCACAGGATTGAAAATATAAGGAGGATAGCTGAAGTAACAAGCCTTTTTCTTGACAGCGGGCTTGTTGTGATATGCAGTTTTATCAGCCCTACAAAGCAGATGCGTGATATGGCAAAAAACATCATAGGATCAGACAGGTTCATAGAAGTTTTTGTTGACTGCCCGCTGGATGTTTGTGAAAAGAGAGATGTCAAGGGATTATATAAAAAAGCAAGACAGGGGATGATAAAAGATTTTACAGGTATCGGCTCTGCTTATGAACCACCTGAAAATCCCGATATTTCTGTACGTACAGACCTGCTTACTATAGATGATACGGTTAAGCATATTCTTAAGAATATTTTACCGAGTATACGTTTTAAAAGCAAATTCAGAAGACT
>CAZSJF010000225.1:1499-5108 GCA_964606705.1 uncultured Bacteroidales bacterium | reverse complement strand
TTGCGATAATACCCACAGGTTCGGGCAACGGGCTTGCACGGCATCTTGAAATACCTTTAAATACCCGAAAAGCTCTTGAACTCATTAATAAAGGCAGGATAATTTCCATTGACACCTGTACTGCAAACGATAAGCCTTTTTTCTGTATCAGCGGCATCGGGTTTGATGCTCATGTGGCTCACCTGTTTGCAAAAAGCAAACAAAGGGGGCTGGTTAACTATACAAGAATAGCAATGCAGGAAATTTTACAATACAGGTCATCTGAATATATTTTGACAATAGACGGAAATACTGTCAAAACCAAAGCCTTTCTTATATCTTTTGCAAATGCAGGTCAGTATGGTAACAATGTTGTAATTGCACCTGAGGCTGATATCCGCGATGGGATTATAAACGTTACTATAGTAAAGTCTTTCAGTGTGGATAAACTGCCTGATGTAATCCTGAGGCTTTATAATAAAACTCTTGATAATTCTGTTTATGCAGAAACTTATAAGGCAAGACATATTATTATAGAAAACAGTCATGGTAAATTTTTTCATTATGACGGAGAGCCATACCTTACGGATGGCAAAATTGAAATCAACATTATCCCTAAGTCGCTTAATGTTATAGTAAAATGACTTTTGTAAAATGTCAATAATCTGTTATTTTGCCCACTGCTGGTAAGTAATTACACTTTCCCGTTTGATTAATTAAAAAAAATATTTGACAAAAAACTTGACAAACTAAAAATTTAGTTATATATTTGTATTATAAAAACTAAAGAATTAGTTATAGCACTATATAAATAGTTATAAAAAATTTACTATGAAAGAACTTACAAGAGCAGAAGAAGAAATAATGCAGATACTGTGGAAGATAGATAAAGGTTTTGTGAAAGATATTATAAAAAAGATGCCGGAACCGAAACCTGCATATAATACAGTATCAACAATAGTAAGGATACTGGAAAAGAAAGGTTTTATTTTTCATAAGGCATATGGGAAAACTCATGAGTATTATCCGTCAGTAAGTAAAGAAAAATATACCAAAGATTTTATGAAAGGTGTGGTAAAAGATTACTTTAGTAATTCTTTCAAACAGGTAGTGTCTTTTTTTACGAAGGAAAATAAAATATCTGTCAGGGAACTGGAAGAAATAAAAGCACTGATGAATGAAGAAATCAACAAAATGCAGAATTATAAACCTGAAAATAAATAAACCATGGAAAATTTTATAATATATGTGGCAGAATCTTCACTGTGTCTTGTTATATTGTACATGGTGTACTGGCTTTTTTTAAAGAAAGATACTTTTTTTGCTGCCAACAGGTTTTATCTTATAACTTCAATAATACTGTCGTTAATCATTCCAGCACTTAATTTTAATATCGGCAATGTAAAGCCGGAATCAGGTTATGGATATGTTCTTGATACCGTTACAATTACTTCCACAAGTCTAAAACAATCTTATTTTGAAAATCTGAGCATATACAGTATGTTGTTTATTCTTTATTTTATAGGCGTTTCCTTTTTTCTTATGCGTTTTGCATTTCAGATGCATCAGCTATCCCGACTTATAAAGCGCTTTGGTATTACCAATAAGGAGGGACTCAATATAATTTTCACGGATGCAAGCTATGCACCGTTTTCTTTTTTTAATTTTATTTTCATGAATAGGGATATGCGGAATGATGATGTTGAAAAAATTTTAGCTCATGAGCTTATTCACGTGAAGCAACGTCATTCGTTTGATATCTTTATTACAGAAATGCTCGTCATATTTCAGTGGTTTAATCCGATTGTCTGGTTTTACAGGCATTCACTGAAAGAGATTCATGAATATCTTGCAGATGAAGGTGTTCTGATGAAAGGGCATGGGAAAATTTATTACCAGCAGTTACTATTGTCTATGACAACAGGCATTCCTGTAACTGAAATTACCAACAATTTTAACAAATCATTAATTAAAAGGAGGTTTATTATGATGACAAAAATAAAATCAAAAATGCCTGCAAAATTTAAGATTATGTTTGCAGCACCTGTCATTGCAGGATTAATATTGATGTTTGCATGTACAAAAAATGGAAATACAAGCACAGCTTTGAGTGAAAACGGTAAGGGAAACGCAAACAAACAGATATCTGTTGCTGAAGAAATGCCGCAATTTTCCGGTGGAACAGAAGCCATGTATAAATATATGGCTGAAAATATAAAATATCCGCAGGCTGCAAAAGAAAAAGGCATTCAGGGAAAAGTATGGGTGTCATTTAATATCGACACAGACGGCAGCATAACGGATGTGAAACTGGTACAGGATATCGGAGGCGGATGTGGCGAAGAAGCAGTAAGGGTTGTTAAAGCTATGCCTAAATGGATACCAGGTAAATCAAAGGGGAAACCTGTAAAGGTACAGATGAACCTGCCTGTTTTATTTACTTTGACGGATAAATAGGCGAATATAATTACACCCGTTCCGAACAGTTTATACTACTGAATACAGAAAAACGGAAGATGTTTGGAACGGGTTTTTTAATAGAAAAAATCCTGTCATTGAAGTGTTAATACACAAAGATTCATTAAGTTTGTGAATTAAACGGATAAAGAATTATTAACTGATGGATCTTCAGAAAAAAGATTTGAAATATATATGGCATCCTTATACTCATCTTAAGGATTCTCTTTTGAATATCCCCATTGTAAGGGGAGAAGGAGCTTATCTGTATGATGACAAGGGAAACAGGTATATCGATGCAATATCTTCTTGGTGGGTTAATTTACATGGACATTCGCATCCCTATATTGCAGAAAAAGTTTATGAACAGCATAAAGAGCTGGAACATGTGATTTTTGCCGGGTTCACACACCCTAAAGCTGTTGAACTGGCTGAGCGACTGTTGGGAAAACTTCCTGAAAACCAGTCCAAAATATTTTATTCTGATAATGGCTCTACTTCCGTTGAAGTTGCAGTGAAAATGGCTATACAATATTGGCTTAATAAAGGCGTAAAAAAAGACAAAATCATTGCTTTCAGAAATTCCTATCATGGCGACACTTTCGGATCTATGTCGGTGAGCAGCAGAAGTGTATTTACAGAAGCATTCACTAATTACCTGTTTGATGTTGTTTTTATTGATCCTCCTTTGAAAGGCATGGAAAAAGAGTCATACACGCAGATGAAACAGGCCCTGTTCGGGTATGATGCAGCTGCTTTTGTTTTTGAGCCGCTGGTGCAGGGTGCAGGAGGTATGCTTATGTATGAACCGGAACCTCTGGATGAACTTATAGAACTGTGCAGGCAAAATGAAGTGCTCACAATTGCTGATGAGGTTATGACAGGCTTTTTCAGGACAGGCAGATTTTTTGTTTCGGATTATTTAAAAGAAAAACCTGATATTTTATGTTTGTCTAAAGGACTTACAGGTGGTACAATGCCTCTCGGGGTGACTTCATGCACGCAGAAAATATATGATGCTTTTGTTTCAGATGATAAATCAAAAACTTTTTATCACGGGCATTCATACACAGCTAACCCTTTGGCCTGTACTGCTGCACTGGCAAGTCTTGATCTGCTGGAACGTAAGGAATGTACGGATAATATAAACAAAACACCAAACACACCCAACAC
>CAZSJF010000225.1:0-1489 GCA_964606705.1 uncultured Bacteroidales bacterium | reverse complement strand
AATATAAACAGAATATCGGAAAAACATAAGCAGTTCATGAATAGTATGCAGAACCATCCTTCAGTAAAGGATGTAAGGCAGACGGGCACGATTATTGCTGTTGAACTTAATACTGATGAAGAAACTTCATACTCGAATGAAATCCGTGATAAAGCATATAATTTTTTTATTTCAAAGAACATCATCATGAGACCTCTGGGAAATATTATATATATCATGCCTCCTTATTGTATAAGTAATGAAGACCTTGATTATATTTATAATTCAGTTAGAAATTTTTTAAGGTAATTTGAAATTATAATCATATAATAATGAAATAAAGCAATGATTATATTCGTTGACTTAGTATTAAATACATAAGGTTAAGTATGTCATTTAATAAAAAAAATATATATGTATTGATTCTTCTGAGTTTTCTTGCAACATGCATGTTTTCATCTTGTTTTATTGTTACAAAAAATAATTATATAACATACGAATGTGGGTTTTTATTAAATTCAATGGATGATGTCCTTTTTCAAAAAGAAATTTACAAATATGAAGAATATAATATGAAAGCAGGAGATGTTATTGCTGATGTTGGTGGTGGTAATGGAGCAGAGTCAGCAATGCTTTCGGTTTTTTATGATAGCCTGATCTTTTATATACAGGATATAGATACAAATTGTTTAAATCAGCATAAACTTGATGATGTTTTAAAACACTATTCAAAAATAAAAGGAGATTCAATCTCTAATAAATTTCATATAGTTATAGGTGAGGAGAAAAAAACAAATTTACCTGATAATACTTTTGATAAAATAATTATGAAACGTGTTGTTGATCATTTGAGATATCCTGATGAAATATTTAGTGATATTTGGTATAAGCTTAAGGATGATGGTACTTTAGTGATTATAAATACTTTTCATTTCGAGAAAAATAAATTTAAAAAACGTACAACTGTGAGATGGGTTGTTTCCACTGTTGAGAGAAATGGTTTTAAATTGATTAAGAAAATTGACACAATAGGAAAGTTTAAAATACTTATATTTGAAAAAGTAAAACAAAAAGATTAAGCTTTGAATAAGAAATATACTTTATATACTGCAATTTCCCTTGTCATTGCCAACATGGTGGGCACAGGAGTGTTTACGAGCCTTGGTTTTCAGGTGATTGATATTAATTCAGGTTTTGCTTTATTGTTTTTATGGCTTGTAGGTGGGATTACTGCAATATTCGGTTCGCTGGTTTATGCTGAACTCGGAACAGCAATACCACGTTCGGGAGGGGAATATAATTTTTTATCAAATATTTATCATCCGGCACTTGGATTCCTGGCTGGATGGGTTTCGTTTTTGTTCGGCTTTGCCGCACCTATTGCAGCAGCTTCAATAGCATTCAGCAACTATTTCTGCACAAGCCTCGGTATTTATTCTGATTATTATTTTCTTGACAGTATCAAACTTGTTGCTGTAATTGTAGTAATTATTGTTACAGTTATTCAGAT
>CAZSJF010000224.1:0-5136 GCA_964606705.1 uncultured Bacteroidales bacterium | reverse complement strand
AATTTTTTTAACCATTAATCGTTCGTAATAATTGAAAATTTGATACAAATAGTCAAAAAAATTACTAATATTGCTTCTGATATGCACAATAAAACATAACCGAAATTATTATATGGAACACAAAAATATAGAGGATCATTTATTATCAGAGGCTGTGAATAAAGGGGAAAAACTTTATATCTCCTGTGCAAAAGCGTTTAAGGCTGCTGAAAAGTATGGTATATCTTTGCAGGAGACAGGCAAAAAATGCAATGAACTTAAAATAAAAATCACAAACTGTCAGTTAGGCTGTTTTTAATATGGGCAAAAAAGCGGATATCAGTATTCATTACAAAATATGGATGGAATCACCTGACGGCAGGGGCATCATGGGTGACGGGAAATGGCGTTTGCTGCAGGCAATAGAAAAGAGAGGCTCTCTCAGTGCCGCTGCTGTTGCACTTGGCATAAGCTACCGCAAAGCATGGGGCGACCTTAAAAAAGCCGAAACACTTCTCGGTTTTGAATTAATAGACAGGCATAGGGGAGGTGCTGCAGGCGGAGCTTCAAATCTGACAGAATACGGAAAAAAGTGGCTTGCACATTATATCTCTTTTCATCAGAGGATGGATAAAGCGTTTGAAAAGGAAATGAAGATTTTTTTAAATAAACTGAAAAATAAATAAAGATGCAACGCTGGCTGGTAGGGATTGATGACACCGACAATCATGAAAGCAGGGGGACGGGTTTTCTTGCAAGAGAGATGGGAAGGTTTATGACAGAAGCCGGTATTGGCAGGATGCTAGGTATAACAAGGCACCAGCTTTTATTTGACGAAAGGATTCCTTATACCTCACATAACAGCTCGGCATGTATGGAAGTTGTATCTGGAAAAAAAGAAGAACTGCATAAATTTTGTATAGATTTCTTGGTAAATAAAAGTGCTGAAGGTTCTGATGCAGGTCTGTGCATAATCCCGTTTGATAATGTGTCTGAAAATGTTGTACAATGGGGATTACGGGCCAAAAAAGAAATTCTGACAATGGAAGAATCATTGAAAATAGCAGAAAAAGAAAATATTTTTCTTGAGGGATATACAGGGACAAAGTGCGGCATCATAGGTTCATTGGCAGCTGTCGGCCTGCGTAAATGTGGAAATGACGGCCGCTTTCTATGGATCAGAGGAATGCGTGAAATGACAGGTGTTTTCAGTATATCAGAAGTTAAAAAGTCAACAGGAATAGAAAAAATACTTACAGTCCGGAACCAGCCGCCTGCTGAAAAAAACAAAGTCTTTCTTGGTGAATGGTGGCGCCCTGTGATGAAAAATAATAAAATTGTTATGTTTGTTGAACCATGCCTGCACTCAGCCGGGCAAAAAAATGAAAATAATTATGAATGGCAAGTCGTTTCCAAAGATTACATCAAAAGCATATCCGGTTAATTTAAGTTACGGGATAGCTGAATATATTCTGCTTGCAGGAATCGGTGCATTGGGTGTGTTAATACATGCTTATCTCAGGATACCGATGCGACTGCCTGGCCACCAGGGAATAATATATATGGCACTTTTACTGTCAGGAAAGCTGATTTCAAAGAAGGATTATGCATCCAGCCTTTCAAGTATCGGCGCTGCTTCCATGCTGCTCATTCCGCTTGGATTTAAAGACCCGTATATGCCGGTTATTTATCTTTTTCCCGGATTTATTGTAGATGTACTTTTTTATATATTCAGAAAATTTCAGACAAAAATTGTCTTCCTTGCTGTAATCTGCGGCCTTGCTTACATGACAATTCCGGTTACCAGGATTGTTATTACATCGGTAACAGGATTCCAGTATGGCTCATTAGCCGGCGGAATTGCATATCCTTTCATACTCCATTTTATTTTCGGTGCCACAGGAGGGCTTATCGCTTCAGGAATATTCAGAAAAAAATAAAATAATTAATGTTAATGAACAGGAGATTTTTTAATACCGATATGTTACAAACAACATAACCAATAAAATGAATAAACGAAACCACATATTAACATTGTTACACATCATAGTTGTTATGATCGCTTTTTCATGCCGTAAGGATGATGAAACTGGTATCGGTCCGACTTTACAACTTATAAATGACAGTGGTTATGTCAGCAATGACACAAGTGTCCTTATAGGAAAAGATTTCAAGGTGGGTATTATTGCAACAAAAGGGGATGCCAATATTACCAACTTCATTATAAAAATAACAACTGATAACGTTCAGACATATCTGGATTCAGGATTAAACTCACAGGGATTTACCATAGATAAATATTTGACAAAAGGGGTGAGCCAGACCGAGACATGGACTTTTGTCATACGTGATAAATCGGGGAGGTCAGATACCAGCATATTAATAATAACTGCTGATTCCGGTTCTGCCTATGGTTCTGTCATCACAATACCTTCGGTAACCCTCGGCGCACAGAACAATGCAACCACCGGGAGTTTCCTGGATGTTAAAAATGTTGCTGTTTATACCCTTGCACAGGCATATGCGGTACAGGATTCCATAGAGATCTGCTATTATTATGATTTTCTGCAGGGAGAAAACAATGTTATTGCTTCCCCGGATGCAAACATTGATGCTTCGGTTTACACAGGCGCATATGGATTGACAAACTGGACTGTCAGGAATGAAACGAGGTATCTGGAAACAACATTAACAGAGACGGATTTTAACGCAGTAGCAAATGACAGTTTGCTGATAGCAAGTTTTAATTATCCGTTGTCAAAAAGAAAAGCCAAAAATCTTTCACAGGGAAAAATATTTTCTTTTAAAACATCCAAAGGAAAATTGGGATTGTTCAAAGTTTTGAATGTAAATGGCACTGATGCAGGAACAACTGAAATAATGATAAAAATGCAGTCATATTAATTAAAATGTACAGGAAATTGTTAAAATATATATTTGTAGTTCTTGCTCAGTGCATTGTTGTTTCTGTATTTTCTCAATTCAATATAAACGGAAAGGTAACAGATTCAAAAACAGGAACACCTTTAACAGGGGCAACAGTTGTAGTAAAAAAACTTAATGTCAGCACTGCTTCTGATGAAAAGGGCGGCTATGGTTTTTCCAATATTCCTGCAGGTAAGTATATAATTAAAGTTTCTTTTATAGGCTACAGCGATACAACCGCAGCAGTTGTTGTTACAGATAGTTCCGTTAACATGGATTTTAGTATGATGGTAAAATCCGAAGAGCTTTCGCCTGTAACTGTATCAATAACCCGTAATGAAAAACTGTTGAAAGACATTCCTGCCGCTGTAGGCATAGTAACTCATGAACAGATGCAATATCTTCCCTCTCTTACTGCCGATGAATACCTGAGTGCTGTTCCCGGCATCAATATTACCCGCCATTTCGGGATCTTTTACAAAACCGGTGATGTTACCATGAGAGGACTGAACAGAAATGTTCATACCCTGTTACTGATAGACGGTATTCCCATCAGCATAGTGGATGGCGGTGCCACCAACTGGAACAGGATAAAACCTGAGAATATAAGCAGGATTGAAGTTATAAAGGGCCCGAATTCGTCATTATATGGCAGCAATGCAATGGGTGGTGTCGTTAACATAATCACAAAACGCCCGGATAAACCTTTTAAAGGAGATGCATGCGTGTTTTACGGAACATATAATACATATGGTGCTTCGCTAAACCTGAGTTCAAGCAATATTAAAAATGACAAGGGTTTTTATTTCGACCTTGACGGCTTTCTCAGAAAAAGCGATGGCTACATTATTATGCCTGATTCTTTAAAGGACAGTACTGATGTTAAAACATATTTAAAAGAATATGACCTCATGTTCAGCACCGGCTATTCGTTCAATAAAAACAATAATATTGAGATAGAATACGATTTCTCTGACGAAACCACTGGTTTGGGCGTAAAGATATATGAACCAGATGGGAATTATGACCATAACATGGACCACTTTATTCAGGCAAGATATAAGGGCGTTCTGGGAGAAGCAAAAATTTCGGCAGTGGCATTTTTCAAATCCGAAGATTACGACAATCAGAAAGAAAGCATAAAAAGCAATGGTAATTACATATTTTATAATACAGATTCCTATTCTGACGACAAAGGTGTATGGCTCAACGTAACAATTCCTGTTGGTTTCGGACATCAGCTCACGGCAGGATTTGACAGCAAATTCGGAAAAACAAAGTCTTCAGATGTTTATCATACATCTACTGATACTATAAATTATAGAGGTAACATGGACTTTTACGGATTGTTTTTGCAGGATGATTTTCCGCTGATCAGCAATAAGATAAAAGCGATTATAGGATTAAGATATGATTTTGTGAATACTTATAACGGCGATCTTGAAATCGAAGCACCTTCTGCAACAACTGATTTCATGATGCCTTATGTAAAAGGCTATGCTTACAGGAGCTGGCAGGCATTAAGCCCTAAAGCCGGGATATTGTTTGACATCCGTAAAAATCTTACTTCATACATATCCGCTTCCAAAGGTTTCCGTTCCTCCACATTGAGCGACCTGTACAGAACAGGCGATGTTAACAAAGGATTTAAACTTGCCAATCCGTTGCTTGAACCTGAATATATCAACAACATTGAAACAGGATGTACTTGGAGCCCTTTAAAAAAATTAACCGCCGAAGCTGTTTTGTTTTATTCAACAGGCAGGGATTTTCAGTATTTTGTCGGAACAGGCGATTCAATATATACAACGAAAACAAAAAAACAACCGGTTATTAAAAGAGAAAATATAGGAAAGGTTGAAATGTATGGCGTAGAGCTGGGCGTTAATTATAATTATAATCAGAACCTTACTTTTTTCGGGAATTATACCTATAACCATTCAATAATAAAAAGCTTCGATGTGTTTGATTATATCGCAAAAGATCTGAAAGGTAAGTATCTGATATCCGTACCTGAACATCAGGTTTTTTCAGGGCTTATTTTTAAAAGCAGATTCGTCAATATAAGTTTGACTTATAAATATAAAGGCTATATGTGGGCTGACGATGAAAATACAGTTAAAGAAAACATATTCATTGTTTGACGGAAAAATATCAAGAAAATTCAAAGACAGGATCAACTTGTCTGTTACTGTTGAAAATATCTTTAACACAATTTACCTGGACAGCAAG
>CAZSJF010000223.1:0-5169 GCA_964606705.1 uncultured Bacteroidales bacterium | reverse complement strand
GTAATATTTATGAAACCACTGTCATTCTGGCTAAAAGAGCTAATCAGATATCTGTGGAAATGAAAGATGAACTGCATAAGAAACTTGACGAATTTGCCACAAATACTGATAATCTTGATGAAGTTTTTGAAAACAGGGAACAGATAGAGATAGCCAGGTTTTACGAGCAGATACCAAAGCCTACATTGATAAGTACTTATGAACTTATGAATGATAAGGTATATTACAGAAAACCCAAGGAAGAGGAAAAAAACTAATTTCATGCGGTTATAATTTATGCTAAAGGGGAAAAAAATAATAATAGGTATTACCGGAAGCATTGCTGCGTATAAAATACCTTATCTTGTAAGGCTGCTTGTGAAAGAAGGTGCTTCAGTTCAGGTAATAATGACCCCCGGTGCAAAAGACTTCATAACACCTCTGACCCTTTCCGCATTATCAAAAAATCCTGTATTATCGGAACTTTTTAACAAAGAAACTGGAAGGTGGCATAGCCATATAGAACTGCAGAATTGGGCTGATATTATGCTCATTGCACCGTTATCCGCAAATACCATGGCTAAGATGGCAAACGGAATAGCCGATAATCTGTTGCTGACAACATATCTTTCTGCAAAATGCCCGGTATATTTTGCCCCTGCAATGGATGTCAATATGTATAAACACCCCTCAACACAGAATAATATAAAGATACTGAAAAATAACGGGAATATTCTTATTGAACCTTGTATGGGAGAACTGGCGAGCGGATTGTATGGCGCAGGAAGAATGGAAGAACCCGAAAAAATAGCAGAGATTATAAAGTCAGGATTAAAAAAAAAATCTTGCTGACAAATAAAAAAGTCCTCGTTACCGCAGGACCTACAATAGAACCAATAGATCCGGTACGTTATATTACAAACCATTCATCAGGTAAAATGGGCTATTCTATTGCCGAAGAATTTGCAGACAGAGGTGCTGATGTCGTGCTGATATCGGGTCCGGTAAACCTGGATATAAAAAACCATAATATTAAAAGGATAGACGTGCTTTCAGCAAAGGATATGTATAACAGCTGTATCAGGCACTCAGTAAAGGCTGATATTATTGTTATGGCTGCTGCTGTGGCGGATTATATCCCGGTGAAAACGGAAATAAATAAAATCAAAAAGAAAGCAGAAAATCTGGAAATACACCTTAAACCAACTGATGATATACTTAAAGAATTAGGGAAAAGGAAGAAAAAGAATCAGCTGCTGGTAGGCTTTGCGCTGGAAACTAATGACGAAATAAAAAATGCAGGGATAAAGCTGCATAATAAAAACCTGGATTTTATCGTTATTAATTCATTGAGGGATAAAGGGGCAGGTTTTAAAACGGATACAAATAAGGTTAAAATTATGTGTAAGGACAATAAGGTGTTGGATTATAAATTAAAATCCAAGGTTGAAGTGGCTAAAGATATTGTAGATATGGTTTGCAGTAAATTAAAAAAATAATACAATGCGGTTAACTTTATTATTAATATTATCTCTGACTATTACAAATATATTTTCGCAGGAATTATATTGTAATGTCCAGGTTTATAATTCAACTACGAGCAATTCCAGCGGAATAGAAGAAAGGGTGTATTCGACCCTTCAGACTGCTGTTTATGAATTTATGAATAATAGAAAATGGTCCAACTATAGCTTTAAAATTGATGAAAAGATAGAATGCAGCATTCTTATTAATGTATCTGAGCATCCGTCACTGGATGAATTTACCGGTACTATTCAGGTTCAGGCGAGAAGGCCTATATATAAAACCTCATATAACTCCGTGCTGCTCAATCTTATTGACAAGGATTTCAAATTCTCATACCAGGAATATCAGCCTCTGGATTTTACTGAGGCGTCCTTTACTTCAAATCTTACGTCTGTGCTGGCATATTACGCATATATAATACTCGGGATGGATTTTGATTCTTATTCATTATATGGAGGCACTCCCTTTTTTGATAAGGCCCAGACCATTGTTAATAATGCACAGTCTTCAGGATATGCAGGATGGGAATATATGGCTAATAAAAATAACAGATACTGTCTTATAGAGAACATAATAAATCCTATTTTTAAGCCTGTCAGAGAATGTATTTATAAATATCACAGGCTTGGGCTTGATAATATGTATGATAATAAAGCACAGGCCAGGCCTGCAATAACAAGCGGGATGGAACTGCTTACAAAATCACAGAGGGAAAAACCCGGTTCTTATCTGATCCAGACATTCATGTTTGCAAAAGCGGATGAAATTGTAAATATGTACTCCCAGGCTTCACAGGTTGAAAAAACAAAAATTATTACAATACTGAATGAGGTTGACCCCGCCAATTCGCAAAAATATAAAGAGATACAGAAAAATTAAATTATACTAATATTTTTAAACCCAAATGCTGTTACATCTCAAAATAGAGAATTACGCTCTCATCAATAAACTTGAGATAAATTTTTCTGAAGGCTTTTCCGTTATCACAGGAGAGACAGGTGCCGGCAAATCCATAATTATCGGAGCGATGTCGCTTATGCTGGGACAAAGGGCTGACACACAGGTGCTGTCTGATAAAAATAAAAAATGTATCATAGAAGGTTCTTTTAACATAAAAGGCTATGATTTAGACTCCTTTTTTACAGCAAATAATATAGATTTCGAAGAAACAACAATCATCAGAAGGGAAATTATTCCCGGCGGAAAATCAAGGGCTTTTGTTAATGATACGCCTGTCAACCTTGATGTTATCAGGGAACTTGGGAACAGGCTTGTCAATATACATTCCCAGCACCAGACCCTTACTTTAAAGGAATCATCCTTTCAGCTTGATGTTGTTGACAGCTATGTCAGGCATCAGAAACTTGTACAGGATTACAGAGCACGGTATCTGGCTTACATTAAGATTAAATCCGAGTTGAATGAACTTGTTGAAAAGGAAAAACAGTCACAGGCAGATAAGGACTATTATCAGTTCCAGTTTGAAGAGCTTGAAAATTCCAATCTTTCAGAAGGTGAACAGGAAGAAGCGGAAAAAGAAATCGAAGTCCTGAATCATTCCGAAGAAATTAAAAGAAACCTCCAGCAGGCAGTGAGTATACTTGAAGAATCAGACCTGAGCCTTCTGTCGCGTTTATCAATGATCAGAAATCTTATTCATAATTATACATCATATCATGATAGTATTGAAAGTATAAGCAAAAGACTGGAAGCCGGTTATATTGAATTAAAGGATATCTCTAAAGAAATTGAAAATACAGAACAGAAAATTACCTGCAGCCCTGAAAAAATACAAAAGCTGAATGACAGGCTGGATCTCATATACAGCCTTCAGCATAAACACAGGGTGAACAGTGTTAAGGAACTGCTTGAACTTAAAGAAATCCTGTCGGAGAAACTGCATTCTATCTCTTCGCTTGATGAAAGAATATCCGTGTTAAAAAAAGAATTGTCTGTTCAGTATGAATCATTGAAAAAGACAGCTGCAGTTATTTCAAAGAGCAGAGTTAGCGCTGTACCGAAGATAGAGAAAGAGCTTGTAAATACGCTTAAGCAGTTGGCTATAAATGAAGCTGAGGTTAAAATAGAACATACTGTTCTTGAAGATATTAATATTAATGGGGTTGATGTGGTCAGATTTCTGTTCAATGCCAATAAAGGCGGAGAATTGAAAGAACTGTCAAAGGTTGCTTCGGGAGGAGAACTTTCAAGGCTTATGCTGAGCATAAAATCATTAATATCACAGCGGAACCTGCTGCCCACAATAATTTTTGACGAAATAGACATCGGTATATCAGGTGATGTTGCCAATAAGATGGGAAATATTTTAAAAGATATGTCGGAGCAGATGCAGCTTATTGCCATCACTCATTTGCCCCAGATTGCAGGAAAAGCAGATGAACATTACCTGGTTTATAAAGAGACTTCAGGGAAAACCACAAAGTCGTTTATAAAAAAGCTGGATAAAGAAGAAAGAGTCAACGAGATAGCCAAAATGATCAGTGGCAATAAACCTTCCGAATCTGCAATAAAAACTTCAAAGGAACTTCTGAATTAATGTTATGTGTGTATCTGGTATGTCTTTAGCCAGTTTTAGTCAATGATACAGCGCACAGAGAGACCCCATTTATCATTGAAACTGCTTGTTCCTAAATCTATGAGGTCATAATTCAGGTAATAACCGCTGTTTTGTGATGACCACCAGTATCCGTAATAACCAAAGCCAAACCATGATGCATCAAAATCATTACGTTCTCCTCCAGGTCGCCCTGTAAATCCGCTGCTGTTGTCTGCGCCTATGTTTGCATACCAGTGTGTTGTACCTGCTTCTTTCATTTTGCCGCCGGCGACAGCACTGCCGTCTAAATTTACTGCAAGTTCAGACCATTCAGCATCGTCAGGTACATGCCAGCCAGTGGGGCATATGTTACGGATATCAGACACGACATATCCGTTATATAGCCTTCCATATTCAGTCACGTTATTTACATCGTTGTTATAATTACAGTATGCCCCAGATATGATGTTAGTCCATACTGAATCATTTGCAACTTCCGGTATTGTGTCACCGTTACGATAGCGGGTTACTTTGAGATTTTCAGCCATCCACACCTGTGTGCCTATGGTTACGATGGCATAGTTATTACTGTCAACATCAGTGCAGTCATAAAAAACAACGGTGTCTGTAATGCTTGTGGTAGGAGTGTCGCTTATTATAGTTGAATGGTTGCCTGAAATACAGTTAAATAATATGCGGTCACCGGGCGTGTAGTTAAGTTCATTGCTTCCCTTAAGATTATTCTGGGGCGGATCGGTTTTTTTGATTATGTTGGTATGGTTTATTTTATATTTCAACGATTCACTGCTTATGCCTTTTAGTCTGATCATATTGACACTGCCGGCTTGATTATTCAGCAATTTTATTAGTTCTGTATGCATGCTGCTTTTTATCTGCATTATATACATCCCCGTTTGTGAAGTGTTTATTTCAAAACAATGCGAACCTTTGGATAATTGCATGTTCTGAGTTGCAATAATTTGTCCCGTATAATTTATCAATGTTATATTTACATTTTCGTTAGCAGGACTGTAATATTCTACCTCTGTCTGTTCGCAGAAAGGATTAGGATAGGCTCTGATGTAATCCGTTTCAGAAACAGGTTA
>CAZSJF010000222.1:0-5189 GCA_964606705.1 uncultured Bacteroidales bacterium | reverse complement strand
TTCTTTTTCAGTATAGGTCATCTTTTCATCTTTTAGCAAAACTGAATTAATATTCAGATCTATATTATCTACATTATTATTTTCCATAAAATATATTATTTTTTAAATAAAATATATAAATTACCTCAAAATATACAAAATATTTAAGCAAATGTCAAGTTTTTTTTAAATAATATTTACAAAATATTTGAACCGGACAAAAAATATTTTATTTTCCACATGAATTAATAACTAAACGCTATGTTTTTCAGACAGTTTCATTCAAAAATAAATGCATTAACAAACTCAATAAGGGCATTCATATTGATATTTAATCGTTTATATCAATTTTTTTTTATACCTTTGTATTTCTTTTAACAAAATTGGATGAAAATATTATTAATTGCCCCATGCCCACCTAACGAACTAAGGCATAAAACAATGGATGTTCCTCAACTTACCTTGTCTTTAATTGCAGGAATGACCCCTCCCGAACATGAAGTTGAAATTTGTGAAGAAGTTTTTGAAGACGTCATAAATTTTGATGGAGACTATGATGTTATCGGAATTACAATAATGACACAGACATGCATACGCGGTTATGCAATAGCTAATGAATTTAAGAAAAGAGGCAAGATAGTAGTGTTCGGAGGTATTCATGCAACATGTTTGCCCGACGAAGCAATCAGATATGGTGATGCTGTTGTTATCGGTGAAGCTGAAGGAGGCTTGTGGGAAAATGTTCTGAATGATATAAAGAAAAATAAACTGCGTAAATTCTATAAACTTGACACGCTTCCGGATTTGCAGAATGCTTCTTTTCCCAGAAGAGACCTTATACGATGCAAAGCAGGATTATTTTCTCTTGCTCCGATAGAAACTACGCGTGGCTGCCCCTATAATTGCGATTTTTGTACAGTTTCCAGATTTTTCGGTACTAAACAACGGCATAAATCAATAAAAAATATTATCACTGAGATGGAATCATGTTCACAGAAATATTTCTTCTTCATGGATGATAATATTACAATTGATAAAAAATTCGCCAAGGAATTATTCATCAACATGGCACACCTGAATATACTATGGGGCGGACAGACTTCAATAAATTTAGCAAAAGATGAGGAACTGATGAAACTGGCTTACAAATCAGGGTGCAGAGCCTTGCTTATAGGCTTTGAATCTATGACAAAAAGTGGCATGAATCATTATCATAAATCCTTAAAGTCAATTGATGAAAATGTAAAAGCTGTTAAACGCCTTCGCAATAATGGAATACTTACAATGGCTTCGCTTGTTTTTGGATTAGATAACGATACTGAGGAAGTTTTTGAAACAGGTTATGAATTTTTACATAGATCTAAAGCCGCATTTTTTCAGTCCTGCATAGCAACCCCATATCCCGGAACTCCTATCTTCGAAAAAATGAAAGGAGAAAACAGAATACTTACTGATGACTGGAGAAAATACGATGCAACAAAAGTAGTTATCACCCCTAAAAATTACAGCTCTGAAAAACTTCTGGAAGGCTCTAATAAACTGCAAAGAAAAATATATAGCAACAGATCTGTATTCAACAGGGCACTTCCCCATATGATGTCAGGTATAATTCCTTTTGCTTTTTATTTTTCATTGAACAGAGGATACCAAAGCAGATTTAAGTATAAGAAAAATCTTGGCATTCAGAAAAATACGTCGGGAATGCCTGTAAATTTTGATGTTGCAAAATATGTTCAGCCTTACAGCCAAAGTAAAAGTAATAAAAGCAATTTCAAAGAAGCAGAAAGTATATATATATAGCAATATTATTATTCACAATATTGCAAAATAAAAATCACATTAAAAAAGTCCTATCCGGTATAGACTTCCATCACTCCTGTTGCCAATCCAAATATTTATAAAAATCCTTTCCTTGATTATCTATTGAATAAATTTTAAATTATTTTATTCCTTATTTTTACAAATTCAGGATTTAATAATTATCTTTACCCCGTAAATCAAAATCAAATTCAGAGTTGTTGAACCTATTAATTTTTTAATCTTTTTTTATTTATGAAAGAACAAGGCATTTATCCCGACTATCTTTTTGAAGTCAGCTGGGAGGTTTGTAATAAAGTGGGAGGCATACATACTGTTGTTTCTACAAAAGCATTAACAATAGTCAATGAACTTAAGGATAATTATATTCTTATAGGCCCTGATGTATGGAAAGAGATACATTCAAATCCTGAATTTATTGAAGACAATACTTTACTTCATGACTGGATTGAAAATGCCAGAAAAAATGAAAATCTCAATATACGTGCAGGACGCTGGAACGTACCCGGAAAGCCTGTTGTGATTTTAGTTGACTTTACTCCGTATTTTCATCAGAAAGATGTAATATTTGCCAAATTCTGGGAGGATTATAAGTTAGACTCTATAACAGGGCAATGGGATTATGTTGAGCCCAGTTTATTCGGCTATATGGCTGCAAAAGTTATTGAAAGTTATTACAACTACTATATCACAGCAAATGACACTATTATTGCTCAATTTCACGAATGGATGACAGGTTCGGGAATATTATACCTTAAAACAAATGTTCCTCAGATCGGCACCCTGTTTACCACCCATGCAACAGTCCTCGGAAGAAGTATTGCCGGCAATAATCTTCCCCTGTATAAAGATATCAGCCTTTATAATAGTGATGATATGGCCAGAAGATTTAATGTCGTTGCGAAAAATTCACTGGAGACAATATCTGCCAAGGAAAGTGACTGCTTTACAACAGTAAGCGAATTAACAGCCAATGAATGTAAACACCTTTTGAAAAAAGAGGTTGACATTGTTACTCCCAATGGATTTGAAAACGAATTCGTCCCTGACAAAAAAGATTTTACTTCAAAACGTGACATAGCAAGGAAAAAATTAACAGAAGTTGCACAGGCAGTATTAAATCAAAAAATATCAGATGATGCTTTGTTTATTATTAACAGCGGCAGATACGAATTCTTAAATAAAGGCATTGACCTTTTCATTGATGCTCTCGGCAATATCAATAAAACAATGAAGTTAAACAGGCAGATAATAGCTTTTCTTACTATTCCTGCCGATTACAAGTCATTTAATGAGGACGTGTTAAAACGAATGGGTAATTATGACTTTAACAACCCTATAACATCGCAATATCTGACACACCATTTGAACCATCCTGAAAGTGATGCTATCCTTAACAGAATCAGGCAGAATGGACTTAACAATTCTCCTGAAAACATGGTGAAAGTGATATCTGTTCCTGTATATCTGAATGGCAACGATAAAATTTTCAATCTCAATTATTATGATCTGTTAATCGGTTTTGATTTAAGCGTATTTCCTTCCTATTATGAACCATGGGGATACACACCTCTTGAAAGCATAGCCTTTTCAATACCCACTGTAACGACATCATGCTCTGGTTTCGGATTATGGGCAAAATCGCTGAGTAAAAATATAGAAGGAAGTATTACAGTACTTAAAAGGACGGATTTAAACTATTCAAAACTTATCAGTGAATTATCAGATTTTATTTATACTTTCTTAAGCAAGTCAAATGAAGAAATTAATGAATACAGAACCAGATCAGCAGAAATATCAAATCTGGCATTATGGCAGCACCAGATAAATTATTATCAAAAAGCATTTGCTATAATTATTAAAAAAATTAAAGAAAGAGCACATTTATACAGGAGCAAAGTTTCAGCAAACAGATTATCTGCTGCCACGATATACCATGACAATAAGTTTGTATGGCGTAAAATATTTATTGAAATGAATATTCCGCAAAAATTACAAAAACTTAAAGAAATAGCAAATAATCTGTGGTGGTCATGGAATTACGAAGCTATTGAGTTATTTAAAATGATAGATGAGCAATTATGGGAACAAAGTAATCAGAATCCTATTATTCTTATTGATTCATTATCGAGCGAGCAAATACAGAAACTTTGCAATAATGCTCAGTTCTTAAATAAATTATCCGCTGTTTATGAAAACTTCAATAATTACATGCGGGAAACAAAGAACAAATCCAAAGACCAGATTGCTTATTTCTGCATGGAATATGGATTGCATAATTCCATTACATTATATTCCGGAGGGCTGGGAATTTTAGCAGGCGATTATCTGAAAGCAGCCAGTGACGATAATTCAAATCTGGTGGCGATAGGATTAATGTACAGATACGGATATTTTAATCAGGAAATATCAACTAACGGAGACCAGATATCAAAATACAAACGCCAGAGATTCAGTAAACTCCCGGTTGATGCAGTCCGTAACGATAAAGATGAGTGGCTGAAGATACCTGTGGCATTGCCCGGCCGTATAGTTTACGCACGTGTATGGAAAATTGATGTCGGCAGAATACCCTTGTATTTAATGGATACAGATATTGATGATAATTCTGAAAATGACAGGTTTATCACTCACCAGTTATATGGCGGAGACAACGAAAACCGCCTTAAACAGGAAATTCTTTTAGGATTCGGCGGCATGAGGTTGCTGAAAGAATTAAATTACAACCCTACAGTTTACCATATTAATGAAGGGCATGCTGCTTTTATCGGGCTTGAACGGTTACAGAATTTTATCCAGAAAGATAAAATATCTTTTGAACAAGCCGTTGAAATAGTAAGAGCTTCTACATTATTTACATCACATACTCCTGTCCCTGCAGGGCATGATGTATTTAACGAAGACCTTTTACGTACCTATTTTTCAAACTTTCCTGACAACTTAAACATAGATTGGGAAACTTTTTTAAATCTCGGAAAATTCGTTGATTATAACCCGAAGGAAAAATTCTCAATGAGTGTACTCGCTGCCAAATTATCACAGGAAATGAATGGAGTAAGTATGATTCATGGTGAAGTTACACGCGATATGTTTACAGGGCTTTATCAGAATTTTTTATCCAAGGAACTTTATATAGGACATGTTACAAATGGGGTACACCGCCTGACATGGACAGCAGAACCTTTAAAAAAACTATTTACAGATATAGGTATTGATTGCACTACCAGACAAATCAACTTCGAACAATGGCAGAAAGTAAAACATGTCCCTGATGAAACTATATGGAATATAAGAAAAGAACTCAAAAGTAAACTAATAGAATATATTAAAAACCGTATAAGTAAAAATTTCGCCAACAGCCATGAAGATCTTTCTCAGGTTTTTAAAACCAT
>CAZSJF010000221.1:0-5191 GCA_964606705.1 uncultured Bacteroidales bacterium | reverse complement strand
TGTGTTGGGTGTGTTTGGGTTTTTTTTTCCGTCATGGTAATTAATTGAGTAAACCTCATTTTTTTCAAAAAGTTTCTTTTTGATCTTATCACCATGTTTTATAATCTTAAAATAAATAAGATTTGAATCTGTCTGATGCACTTCGCCGACAACTGTTTCTCCGCTTGTTAACAGCAATGTGTCTTGTGAGAATAACTTAAAACATAGCAGATTCAGTAAAGTAAGAAGAAAAACAATATATCTCATAAGTAATAATATTTAGGTTGTAAAATTATATATAATTTTTCAAATAATTATATTTTAATTTAAGTATATTTGTTCCGTAATACATAACAGCACTGATTTTATTGATATTTAAAAAAATATTTATGATAACAAATGATTTTATTGCCAGACAAAATGGCCCTGGAAAGAAAGAAACAGCCAGAATGCTTGAAAGCATGCGCGTTGATTCATTGGACAAACTGATAGATGAAACTGTACCGAAGTCTATAAGGCTTGATAAGCCGCTTGATTTACCGGAGGCTTTGAGTGAGTATCAGTATTTAAACCATATAAAAGAAATAGGTTCGAAAAACAGGATTTATAAGACATATATAGGATTAGGCTATTACAACACTATAACTCCGAGTGTTATTTTAAGGAACATCCTGGAGAATCCGGGTTGGTACACTTCTTACACTCCTTATCAGGCTGAGATCTCACAGGGAAGACTTGAAGCACTGCTTAACTTCCAGACTATGTTAATTGATATGACAGGTATGGAACTTGCCAACGCTTCCTTACTGGATGAAGGAACTGCCGCTGCCGAAGCAATGATAATGCTGTTCAATTCACGTTCAAGAGAAGCAGTTAAAAGAGGAGCTAACGTTTTCCTTATTTCGCAGGATCTGTTCCCGCAGACAATAGAAGTTATTAAAACCCGTGCTGTTCCTCTGGGAATACAGCCTGTTATCGGAAATCATGAAGAATTTCAGTTTGATGATAAAGTTATAGGAGCAATAATACAGTATCCTGCCCAGAAAGGAAAGGTTATTGATTACTCAGGATTTGTGAAGAAAGCACACGATAAGGAAGTCCCTGTTATTGCTGCTGCAGACATGCTGAGCCTTGCATTATTAACACCTCCCGGCGAATGGGGCGCAGATGTTGTCGTCGGTTCAACGCAGAGGTTCGGAACACCGATGGGTTTCGGAGGCCCTCATGCAGCTTATCTTGCAGCAAAAGAAACATACAAACGTGATATGCCGGGCAGGATTATTGGTGTTTCTGTTGATATGAACGGCAAGAGAGCTTTAAGAATGTCTCTCCAGACAAGGGAGCAGCATATAAAAAGGGAAAAAGCAACTTCAAATATATGTACTGCACAGGCTTTGTTGTCTATCATGGCAGGGATGTATGGCGTTTATCACGGACAGGAAGGTATTAAAGCAATTGCTGCAGATATCCATAAAATGTCTGCATTATTGTCAGATAAAATCAAAGGTTTGGGCTATGAACAACTTAATCAGTATTTCTTTGACACACTTGAAATAAAACTGCCTGATAACGTTTCAGTAAAATCAATAGAAAAGCTCGCTCTTGAAAACAAGATGAACTTCAGGTATATTGAAGGCAAAACCGTTGGCATCAGTATTGACGAAACTACAGAACTTAATGATATTAATACAATACTCGGAATTTTTGCCAAAGCAAATAATAAAAATGCTGTATCAGTCAGCATGGATGACTATAAAAAAGTTTCCGTTTCAATCCCTGATAATCTGAAAAGAAAAAGCCAGTTTTTATCCCATCCTGTTTTCAATTCGTATCATTCTGAAACCGAGATGATGAGGTATATTAAAAAACTGGAAAATAAAGACCTTGCACTCAACCGCACAATGATACCTCTTGGTTCATGTACCATGAAACTCAATGCGGCAACAGAAATGCTTCCTCTTAGCTGGCCTGAATTTGGTTCCATACATCCTTTCGTGCCAAAGGAACAGGCTGAAGGGTATTATTATATGATAAACGAACTGGGAAAAGCTTTATGTGAGATAACAGGCTTTGAAGCCATATCTTTTCAGCCCAATTCAGGTGCTGCCGGAGAATATGCAGGGCTGATAGCCATCAGAAACTACCACTTGAGCAAAGGCGAACATCAGAGAAATGTAACCCTGATACCGGCTTCTGCCCATGGTACAAACCCTGCGAGTGCAGTAATGGCAGGCAATAAAGTTGTGGTTGTTAAATGCGACCTGAGCGGAAATATTGATATGAACGACCTTAAAGAAAAGGCGGTACATTACAAAGATACACTGTCTTCTTTAATGATAACCTATCCTTCCACACATGGTGTTTATGAAGAAGGTGTTCTGGAGGTCATCAGGATAATCCATGAGAACGGCGGACAGGTATATATGGACGGAGCAAATATGAATGCACAGGTAGGGCTGACAAATCCTGCAAAAATAGGAGCAGACGTTTGCCATCTCAACCTGCATAAGACATTCGGAAATCCGCATGGCGGCGGTGGACCGGGAGTAGGGCCTATCGCTGTTGCAAAACACCTTGTTAAATTCCTGCCTTCCCATCCTGCATTCAATAATGAAAGTAAGGACTACGCAACTGTTGCATCCGCACCATTTGGCAGCGCTATGATATTGCCTATATCATACGGATATATAAAGATGCTCGGAAGGGACGGCCTGACCGAAGCTACCAAAATGGCAATTTTTACAGCCAATTATATCAAATCAAGACTTGAAAAATATTATCCTATACTTTACACAGGAAGCAAGGGAAGAGTGGCTCATGAGATGATACTTGACTGCAATGAATTCAAAAAAACTGCCAATATTGAAGCTATTGACATTGCAAAAAGGCTTATGGATTACGGGTTTCATGCCCCTACTGTTGCATTCCCTGTTCACGGCACTTTAATGGTTGAACCTACTGAAAGCGAGCCTCTGTCAGAACTCGACAGATTCTGCAGCGCCATGATCGAGATAAGAAAAGAAATACAGGAAATTGCCGAAGGCAAGGCGGACAAGGATGTCAACCTGCTGAAAAAAGCACCGCATACACTGGAAATGATAACCTCTGATAAATGGGAAATGCCCTACTCAAAACAGAGAGCTGCATTCCCGAATAATATGCAAAAGGAAGACAAATACTGGCCTCCTGTAACAAAGATTGATGATGCTTATGGTGACAGGAACCTGGTTTGCTCGTGTTAGATTGAACAGTCTGGCATTATTGTTTGAATATCTAATATTGAACAAAGAATAATGAATGATGAAGTTTATTTTCCTTCAAAATTCTGCGGTTCGATGTTCAATATTCGTTATTTTTTAATTTTTTACAATTTTCTTAACCCAAACCCCACTATCTCCTGTAATTTTCAGCAGATATATGCCTTTGGGATATTCTGAAACATCAATATTTGTACTTTGATTTTTTATTTCTGTTGAAAGAAATAGCCTGCCCTGCATATCATATATTTCTGCTATGTGTTTTTTGTTGTTTGTGTTTTGCATTGTAATTGTTATATGGTCACCTGCGGGATTGGGATAAACTTTAATAGTATTATTATTGAAATTGTCATAATGGTTTCCTGTTGTAACAGAATCATAAGAAACAGCAAAATAACTGTATTTAGTTCCAGCCATAGAAGTATATTCAATAATTCCCATATGAAAGGGTGCTGTATTATTAAAAATCATAATATCACCAAGCGGTATATAAGATGTGTCAAGTTCAAATCTTGCAGCAACCCATTCGCCGGAGGTTCCGGGTACAATGTGAAAAGCTGTTGTGTCAAGAATATCTGCAACTCCATTAATAACAAAATCATCCTGTGAACCTTTTTTTGTAAAAAGAGTTATTCCTATATTTTCTGTTTCTGTTCTTTTAAATATAAGTTTATTATAACCTGTATAATCAACAGGCAATAGTAATGACATGCCTAACTCACACCACATTCCTGACACATGCAACACATAAACAGGATTGCTGCTCTGAATATAATATGAGCTATCAGTTACATCAAATGAGTAAATACCTCCTGTTGTGGTGATAGTAGTATCATATGCCCCATTAATGTTTACAATTGTATTTGGCTGTGTTGATATCACAAAAACTTTTTCATCGTAGGCAAGAAATCCTTTTGTCACGATATAGTTTGTTCCCGTTTTTTCCACAGGTATTATTTGATCACCCATTGCATCCCATCCCCAACATTCGAATACATGATTTAAATGAGCCCCTGAATCATCTTTTATTGTAATAGCTATCGGTTTATCAGATGTTACAGTAGAGCCATAAAGATGCTCTGCCCCTGTATTACCTGTTGCAGCAGCAGAGTATGTTTGTCCTTTGTTCAGTACTTTATTGAAAGGGGTGCCTGCGGCATGCCCTGTTGTGGCATGGCTTGGAGTGATAATTAATGTTGTATTGTCTTCAGTTGCAACTATATCAAAAGCATTTGTGGCAGGAGGTGTATATGCTATCTCGTTTGCCCAGAAATTCTGCATAGGAATAATAAAATTTGCACCCAATGCACTGTTACCTTTTAAAACAAATGAAGCTAAATTCTGTGTTCCGGCCTCATAGCATACTGAAACGGGTTTTGTTGCTTGGACATATAATCCGTAATTCAAAACATTGTCTGCAGGCGTATTTTCCAGCATAGATTTATAAGCTGTTAGATCAATTGTTTGTACACTGTTTGCATTTACCGTTATATTTATTGGTGTAAATGCTGGATTTGCAGGCTGGGAAATAGTAATATCTGTATTTTGTTCATATGCAGAAATTCTCAGATATAATGAGGTGTCATTATGTCCAGAAGTTAATTCTGGTACAGCAAACCAAAAAGTTGTATCAACCTGTGCTGTTAAATTAAATAGCAATAGTGTTAGCACAGATAATGTTAAAAATATTTTTTTCATAGTTATTAATTTTATTTTTATTAGGAGTTATTATTTTTCATTGTTTCACAACCTTCTCAACCCAAACTCCATTATCACCTGTAAGTTTAAGCAGGTATATGCCTTTGGGATATTTTGAAACATCAATGTTTGTACTTTGATCTTTTATTTCTGTTGAAAGGAATAATCTGCCCTGTATATTATATATTTCTGCTATTGCATTTTTAATATTGACATTTTGTAGAGCAACAGTAATGTTATCATTTGCAGGATTAGGA
>CAZSJF010000220.1:0-5260 GCA_964606705.1 uncultured Bacteroidales bacterium | reverse complement strand
TCCTACAAAAGGGTCAGTTACTATTTTAAAAGCCAGTGAACAAAAAGGGGCTTTTGAATCCGTTTCTCTTTCCTCATCTTTTTTTGTATAGGGATTGATTCCAGAAACAGGGGGAATATCCAGCGGACTAGGCAGATAGTATACAATAGAATCAAGCACTTTTTGTGCACCCTTATTTTTAAATGATGCTCCGCAAATAACGGGAGTGATTTTCATTTCTATTGTAGCTTTCCTGATAGCAGAGTTTATTTCTTCTTCGCACAATGAATCAGGGTCATCAAGGAATTTCTCCAGTAATTTTTCATCTTCTTCTGCAGCACCTTCTATGAGTTTTATTCTGTATTCATTAATAGTATCTTTAAGATCTTCCGGTATGGGAACTTCAAACATTTTAAGGCCTTTACTTTCATCATCCCACTCAAAAGCTTTATTCTGGACAAGGTCAACAACACCTCTAAACAAATCTTCCTGTCCTATAGGTATCTGAATTGGCACTGGATTAGCGCCGAGTTTATTTTTTATCTGACTAACAGCAGAATAAAAATCAGCACCGGCTCTGTCCATTTTGTTGATATAGCTGATTCTGGGAACTCTGTATTTATCGGCCTGCCTCCAAACAGTTTCAGATTGGGGCTCAACGCCTCCTACTGCACAGAACAACGCAACAGCACCGTCAAGTACTCTCAGAGAACGCTCAACTTCCACTGTAAAATCAACATGTCCCGGTGTATCTATAATATTTATCTTATATTGTTTACTATTACAATCCCAGAAAACAGTAGTAGCAGCAGAGGTAATAGTGATCCCGCGTTCCTGTTCCTGCTTCATCCAGTCCATAGTGGCGGTTCCTTCGTGCACCTCTCCCATTTTATAATTTATCCCTGTATAATACAATATGCGCTCAGTTGTCGTGGTTTTACCCGCGTCAATGTGAGCCATTATCCCAATGTTCCTCGTATAGTTTAAATCCCTCAACATTATATATTGTATTATTCTTTTTTTCTTTAAGTTGCAATTTTAAAATCTGAAATGAGAGAAAGCTTTATTTGCTTCTGCCATTTTATGAGTATCTTCTTTCTTTTTAAATGCGTTACCTTCCTCTTTATAAGCCGCCATTATTTCCGCTGCGAGTTTCTGACTCATAGACTTTTCGCTTCTAGCATAAGCAAAACTTATAAGATTTTTCATTCCGATAGACATCTTTCTGGAAGGCCTTATTTCTGAAGGAATCTGAAATGTAGCACCGCCTATTCTTCTGCTTCTGACTTCTACAGAAGGAGTAATATTTTCCAGAGCTTTTTTCCAAACCTGCAATGCATTTTCTTTGGTCTTTTCAGATACAATGTCAATTGCCTCATAAAACATTTTGTACACAAGTTGTTTTTTACCTTCCTTCATGACATTATTAACAAACTTCGTAACAAGTACGTCGTTATACTTAGGGTCGGGCAATATTATCCGTTTCTTTGGGGATATTTTTCTCATTTCTCAATTAATTTTTACGTTAAACCTTATTTTTTAGGCCTTTTAGCGCCATATTTAGATCTTCTCTGTGACCTCTGTTCAACACCAGAAGTATCAAGAGCACCTCTGATTATATGATATCTTACACCGGGTAGGTCTTTAACCCTTCCCCCTCTTATCATCACGATAGAGTGCTCCTGCAGGTTATGTCCTTCGCCGGGAATATATGCATTAACTTCTTTACCATTGGTCAATCTGACCCTTGCAACCTTTCTCATCGCAGAGTTAGGTTTTTTAGGTGTTGTAGTATATACTCTGGTGCATACACCTCGCCTCTGAGGGCATGAATCCAATGCAGGAGACTTGCTCTTGCTTGTTATTTTTTTTCTTCCTTTACGCACCAACTGCTGTATTGTAGGCATATTTATATTTATTTATTAATTAAATTTTATTTTGGGACTGCAAAAGTATAAAGTTTATTCAACAAAACCAACTGTTTATCAAAAAAAATATTACTTTTTTGCCTCTCCCCAATTTATTTCTTCAAAAAACAACTGAAATTTATAAGATTATTGACGCATAAATCATTGTCTTTCTGATATTTAACAAATATTTTCTATAACTAAGCTAATGAAGCTATTATAATGCTATTTTTGAAATCTCAATTAAAAAAATCAATTTTACATTGAAAAATATTCTTGACAACCTGAATGACGCCCAGAGAGAGGCTGTAAAGCAAATGGAAGGCCCTGTGATCGTGATAGCCGGTGCAGGCTCAGGGAAAACAAGAGTCCTGACATATAAAATTGCATATTTACTGGAAAATGAAGTTAATCCGTTTAACATACTTGCCCTGACATTTACCAACAAAGCTGCAAAAGAAATGCAGGAAAGGATATTAACACTTATCGGTAATTCGGCAGCACGCAATGTCTGGATGGGCACATTTCATTCAATCTTTGCAAGAATATTACGTAAAGAATCTGACAAATTAGGCTACACATCAAACTATTCGATTTATGACAATGACGATTCCAAAAGAATAATAAAATCAATCATTAAAGAACAGAACCTTGATGACAAAGTATACAATCCTAATTTCGTGCTGAATAGAATTTCTTCAGCAAAAACCAACCTTATTTCTTTTGAGGAATACAATGAAAATCCTGACATACAAAATCAGGACAGGTCAGGCGGCAAGGGACAGCTGGGATTTTTATACAAGCTATACCAGCAAAGGTGTTACAGAGCATCAGCAATGGATTTTGACGACCTCTTGTTTAACACAAACAAATTATTAAGGGATTTCCCGGAAACATTATACAAATACCAGCAGAAATTTAAATACATCCTTGTTGACGAGTATCAGGACACAAACCATGCACAATACAGCATCATAAAAAAGTTAGCTGCAAATAACGAGAACATCTGTGTTGTCGGCGACGATGCCCAGAGTATATATGCTTTCAGAGGCGCAACAATTCAGAACATATTAAACTTCAAAAACGATTATCCCGATTTCAGAATGTTCAAGCTGGAGCAGAATTACCGTTCAACACAGGCAATAGTGAAAGCTGCAAACAGTGTTATTTCCAATAATAAAAACCAGTACTATAAAGAAATATGGACAGACAATGAGCCCGGAGAAAACATAAAAATACTAAAAGCTCCCTCTGACAATGAAGAAGGGATGATGATAGCGAATTCAATATTTGATACCGTAACAAACAACAACCTTCAGAACAATGATTTTGCAGTATTATACAGGACCAATGCACAATCACGCGCGATAGAAGAAGCCCTGAGAAAGCTGAACATACCTTACAGGATATACGGCGGATTGTCATTTTACAAAAGAAAAGAGATAAAAGATATCCTTGCATATTTCAGGCTTGCAGTAAACCTTTTTGACGAAGATGCATTAATGAGAATCATAAATTATCCGCAACGGGGAATCGGTGATACGACAACAGGAAAAATCATAATTGCGGGAAATGAATCAAACAAAAAACTGTGGGATATTTTATGTGATATAGCAAATGTAAATATCAATTTAAGCCTGTCTGTAAAAAACAGAATCAGTGATTTTGTCACAATGATAAAAAGCTTCAATGCACAGCTCAAAACACGGGATGCTTATTACCTTGCAAAAGAGATAGTCGCATCTTCAGGAATATTAAAGGAACTCTATGATGACAAAACACCTGAAGGGTTGAGCAGATTTGAAAACATTGAAGAACTCCTCGGAGCAATTAAAGAATTTTGTGAGAGCAAAAAAAAGAGCGAGGACGAGAACGAGGGTGTGAATGAGGGAACGGATACAATAAGAACACTTGATGAATTCATGCAGGAAATCTCGCTGCTGACAAACGAAGACAAAGACGATAAAACAGATATAAACAGAGTATCACTGATGACGATACATTCTGCAAAAGGACTTGAATTTCCATATGTTTACATAGCAGGCGTTGAGGAAAACCTTTTCCCATCAATACAATCCTTACATTTTCCAGCTGATCTGGAAGAGGAAAGAAGATTGTTCTATGTTGCACTGACAAGAGCGATGAAGCACGCAGTAATAACTTATGCTGACAGCCGCTACAAATGGGGGGATTACACAATATGCGAACCAAGCAGGTTTATCTCGGAAATAGATAACAGATATGTGGAAATGCCTTATGAAAAAAAACCTGTTAAAACAAAAAAAACTTTTACAGATACAGGTTTATTCATACCTGAAAAAATAATCCTGAATACGACTAAGAAACTAAAAAAAATCACAACAACAGATTCAAACCACAACACTGATAATAATGATTTGTGCGATAAAATACAGGTAGGCATGGAAGTGGAACATGAAAGGTTCGGAAAAGGCAAAGTGATAAGTGTGGAAGGAATAAACGTTAATAAAAAAGCTACTGTATTTTTCAGTCAACACGGGCAAAAGCAGCTATTATTAAAATTTACAAAACTTAAAATACTGAATTAAAAAATTTATGAATATAAAAAAACTGAATTATAAGATTTTAATTCTTTTCGCATTATTGTTACCCTTTGTAACGTTTTTAGGAAATTACTTATTTAAAAATAATTTTTTTGAACCAATTAGCTTAGCTACGAATGAATTAGTCAATTGGGTTTTAATCGCAAATGTGACACTTATAATTATTTTTTCATTTTTCATATTTTATATCGGAAAGCATGACCTGCAATCAATCCGTATTAGTAAACAAAAAGTCAAAACTGCATTAAAGTTAGTATTTTTAATTTGGTTTATTTCTCAGGTTGTTGCTATTATTTACACTTACTTTACCAAAGGGGAATTAATACTGATGCAGAATGTAAATAAATCTACAGGAAATTTAATAGGCCAATTACTAGGTAATGCATTGTTTGAAGAGATGATATATAGGGGTATATTTTTTCTGCAATTATATTTGATTTTTAGAACTAATCGATCTAACAAAATATCATTAATATTAGCTATCATTATTTCACAAATGTTTTTTGCACTAATACACATACCTAACAGATTATTAATACATCATGTTGAAAATCTTTTTACTGATTTAATAATGCTATTTATTATCGGAATAATTTTTTCACTTATTCTAATAAAAACTGATAATTTAGCATATTTAATAGGTGTTCATTGTTTAATTAATGAACCTTTCAACTTAATAGAAACATCATTTCCTACCATATTAGTAATTTCTTTGCTAACAATTATTATAACATTACTTTGGAATAAAAAAACAGCAGCTAAAAATCAGTCTTTTTTTATTGTTACCTAAAT
>CAZSJF010000219.1:0-5266 GCA_964606705.1 uncultured Bacteroidales bacterium | reverse complement strand
TATTATATTGCTTGATTTGTAGAATTATTTATTAATTTATTTAGGACGCTATTGTCATTTTCTGATTTTTTTAACAGCATTTAACAGAGCCACTATATTTTCCACAGGTACATTTGCCTGTATGTTGTGTACTGTATTGAAAACAAATCCCCCGTTTCTGGAAAATATTCCGCATAATCCTGTTACATGTTTTTCAATGTCTTTTGGGGTTGCAAATGGCAGCATTTTTTGTGTATCAACACCACCTCCCCAGAATGTGATCCTGTCTCCGTATTTTTCTTTCAGGTTTCCGGGGTCCATACCTTTTGCATTGATCTGAACAGGATTGATGATGTCAAAACCTGATTCAATGAATGCATCCATAAATGTCTCAACAGCACCGCAGGAGTGTTTAAATGTTTTCCATGTCGTATGTTTATGTATCCAGTCATTTATTTTTTTATAGTATGGTCTCCATAATTCATTATAAGTTTCAATGGAACAGAAAGTGGAATCCTGTGTACCAAAGTCGGTACCGCAGATAAATACTGCATCAACAATATTGTCTGTTATTTTGAAAATTTTTTCAAGATTATTTACAGCAATATCAGATTGTTTGTCAAACATGTAGTGTACATAGTCAGTCCGCATAGCAGTGGTCATATACCATTCTGCAATATCACGGATACCTTTGGGATATTTCAGAAAAGGGGCAGGAACAAGGGCTATATCACCAAGAGCCGTTCCCCCGAAATTTGCGATAACACCTTTTCTTGAATCTTTAATACTTTTTATCTGGTTTTCCCAGTATTTAAGGTCTTCTTCTGTAACGAATTTAAATTCTTCGAGGTTATCTTCAGGATTCAGTTTGCTTTCATCAATTGGTCCCTGGCGTACAATTGTATCGAAGAAAAAACCTGCTTTCGGCATTTTACCACTGGCTGGGGCAGACATATCTCCTTCGGGATAAATCAGTAAATCGCCTTTTTCGTCAATAGTAGTATTGAATTTTTCAGGTACAAGTATTTCCTGCCCCCAGAAAGTTTTAAATTCTTTCCAGTTCTCATTAGGAAAGCCGAACATATTGTTTCTGGAAGAAATTCCTATTATGTCAATATTAAGTATTTCAGCAAGGTCATCTTCTATTTTCCCCAGCATCTGATAGGGCTCTATTAACTTTACCGGCCGCCTTTCAAGGCCATAGAAATTCCTTAGCTTTTCTATTGCCAGCACATGAATCCCCGTTACAGCAGTTGAGCCAAAATCAATAGGAATATTCTCAGGCTGCTTGTGGATAAGGGATAACTGAAGGTTTTCTTTTGATGTCATAGTTTCTCATTTTTTTCAAGGGTTAAAGATATTAAAAAAGTAATTATAGTTTTAAATTATTTCTGTTTTTTAGCAGGATAAAAATACCGAATAGCAATATTTAATTCAATTTTTGAGCAACATCAGTGGTAATAAAAAAACAGGAAGTAAACAGATATAAAAAATATGGAAGATTAAAAATTATTTTTTTGGAAAATATTTATATATGTCCTTACGATGAAGAAATCTCTCAAAAATAATGTCTTTACCATGTATGACAACACCCATTCTATAATTACCTATCCTTATTCTGTAGTGAGAAGGGGCTCCCTTCATTTTTTTGAGGTTTGCTATTTCGTCAGCACATTTGGCTTGTCCGACAGAATCAATACAATCAGCTACTTTCAAAAGTAGTTTTTTATCAGATATCCTATCCGTATCTTTTTCAAAACTGTGGTCAATCCTGACATTCATTTGTCCCGTAATTTTTTCAGATACTTATCTGTATCAATATATTCGCCTGTTCTGGCTTGTCTCATAGCATTTATCAAAGCCATATCTTCTATCTCTTCGGCACTAAGGCGGTGTACCCCTATACCAAGCTTTTTGGCAAGATTAAGCAATATAAAAAGGTCGGATTTTGACTTGCTCACTAAAACTGCACTTTCCATATTTTTATTTTTTTACAAAGATAGCAAATATATACAAAATGTGGAACAGGATTGAAAAAATGCCTGTTTAAAATCTGCTTAATATCTGATAATCAATAACTTAATAAATAAATGATTTTTTATACTATTTTTGTATAATTCATAATTTTCATATAAGTTTGTAACAATTTTACAATCCAGGTAATTTACATTGACATTTTTTTAACAATCTAACCAACTTACATTAATAAATGAAAAACAAATACAAAGATTTAGTTGAACAGACTTTTGAATTTCCGCAGGAGGAATTTAAAGTGTCGGACAATGAGTTGTTTTTTCACAACATCTCTCTGATGGATATTATTAAACAATACGGAACACCTTTAAAGATAACGTATCTGCCAAAGATAAGCGAACAGATACAGAAGGCAAAAAGGTTTTTCAATGTCGCCATAGCAAAAGTTGACTATAAAGGTGACTATTTCTACAGTTATTGCACAAAAAGCTCTCACTTCTCATTCGTACTTGAAGAAGCCCTTAAAAACGACATACATATAGAAACCTCATCTGCTTTTGATATCCCTATTATTAAAAACTTATATGATACAGGCAAAATAAATAAAGATATCTATATAATCTGTAACGGGTTTAAACAGCCGATCTATATCAAATATATATGCGATCTGATAAATAACGGATTTAAGAACACAATTCCTGTAATAGACAACAAAAGAGAACTTTTCCAAATCCAGCATCTTGCCAAAAACAAATGTAAACTGGGAATAAGGATTGCTTCCGAAGAAGAGCCGATGTTTAACTTCTACACATCAAGGCTGGGTATCAGATATAATGATATCGTAGACTACTATAAAGAAAATATCAAAGACAACAAGAAATTTGAACTTAAGATGCTTCATTTCTTCATAAATACAGGTATCAGAGATAATGCATACTACTGGAATGAGTTATCCAAAAGCGTCAATGTATATTGTGAGCTGAAAAAAGTATGCCCTGAACTGGATACTTTAAACATAGGCGGAGGGCTCCCTATAAAAAATACCCTTGCATTTGAATTCGATTACGAATACATGTCTGAAGAGATCATAGCCCAGATAAAAAACATATGTGAACAGAATAATGTTGCTGAACCTAATATTTTTACTGAATTCGGTTCTTTTACTGTTGGTGAAAGCGGCGCTGTACTTTATTCAATATTAGACCAGAAAAAACAAAACGACAGAGAGTTGTGGTATATGATTGACAGTTCTTTTATGAATACCCTGCCTGACACATGGGCAATAAACCAGCGGTTTATCCTATTGGCAGTTAATAACTGGGACCAGGAATACCAGAGGGTATTTCTTGGAGGACAAACCTGTGACAGCAAAGACTTTTATAATGAAGAAATTCATGCCAATGCTGTGTTTTTACCTAAACTGCAAGATAAAGACACACAATATATAGGGTTGTTCCACACAGGGGCTTATCAGGAAGCATTAAGCGGATATGGTGGGATACAGCACTGCCTTATACCATGCCCGAAACACATAATTATTGACATTGATGAAAAAGACGGAATGTACACAAAACTTTTCGGCAAAGAACAAAGCTACAAGTCCATGCTTAAAACACTTGGGTATTAACAATGTTTTTTTTTCTGAAAAATTAAAATAACTTTGCAGTCAAAGTATTATTTATAAACCTATTAAAAAATTATGAAAAAGATTGTTTGTTTATTTTTAGCAGTTCTGTTTGTTGTTGCATTTTCAGTCAACACAAATGCCCAGAAAAAGGAAAAAGCGTTTAAAGGTGTTATTACCTATGATGTCACAGTCAACAGTGATGAAGATATTGACCCGGCTATAAAGAATATGATGCCAAAAGAATCAGAGATGAAAGTCAGCGGGAATAAATCAAAAACAAAAATGGTCATGGGGGGGATGATGGAAATATCCACAGTTGCAAACGGTGAAAATAAAACAGTAATCATGCTCTTTGATATGATGGGGCAAAAATTTTATCATAAATTCACAGAAGAAGATATTAAAAAGCAACAGGAAAAAGATTATGCTGCTAAACCTGAAGTCAAATTAATTGATGAAACCAAAGTGATTGCAGGTTATACATGCAAAAAAGCCGAGATCACAACCACTGATAAAGAAAACAAAAAAACCATATTAACAATATATTACTCTGAAGAATTGGGAGGGAAAGAAGTAAACTTCGGAGACGATGCTCTCAGCGAAATAAATGGCGTGGCTCTTGAAAATGAAATAGACCTGAACGGAATAATGCTTAAAATGGTTGCCAGAGAGGTTAAAAAAGGTGGCGTGTCGGAAACGGATTTTCTGATACCAACTGACTACCAGGAAATGACAGAAGACCAATTTAAGAATATGTTCGGAGGAGAATAGTAATAAAAAGATAAAATATAATTAATCTAAAAAACCCCTTAAAAAATTATAAGGGGTTTTTATTTTTGAAAAAAATTTGCTTTAATCTTGTTTTTTATAATTTTGCAATCTTTACAAACTATTAATGACAAATAATACACCTACAAAAAATACTTTAAAATCTGAGGATAAAAAAAAGGAAAAATCCCATGTGAATCCTGTCAAGAGCACTATAGGATTTTTCAAAAACGATAAGGTCCACAAAGTTACAGGGTTGTTTTTCTTATTATTTTCGGTATACCTATTAATCGCTTTCACTTCTCACTTATTTACATGGAAAAACAATTATCCTGTTTTCGGGATATCATGGGGTAGAATATTTTTCGATAATTCAATAGATATTCACAATGCAACAGGCAAGATCGGGGCAAAACTTTCATACATTATACTGAATGGCGGATTCGGATTATCTTCTTACCTGTTTGCTTTTCTCTTTTTTATTACCGGGTTCCGCCTTGTGTTTAAATTTTCACCCGTTTCAATAAAAAGATTTTTTCTTTATTCCTTCTGCATTCTGGTATGGCTGCCTGCAGCACTTGGCTTTTTCTTTAAAAACAGCGACCTTCTCACAGGATACTTCGGTTATCATTCAAATATATGGATGGAAAGCATACTCGGCAAATCAGGGACAGGCATCGTGTTATTCTTCTTACTGGCTGTCTTTATCATAATAAAATTCAATACTGACAGATGGTTCAGTTCCGGTAAAAAAGAAGAAGATACCGAAAATACAGTAACAGAAGAAGATACAAAAAATATTCTTATCAATTCTATTGCTGATAATGAAATCATACCGGATAAAGTCATTGAAATAGATTTAAGCGAGGAAAAGGCGGAAAAAAAAAACAACAACCCAACCCAAACACACCCAACACA
>CAZSJF010000218.1:0-5268 GCA_964606705.1 uncultured Bacteroidales bacterium | reverse complement strand
AAACGCCACTTCGCATAAAATAAAAATTAGTCTGCGACTAACGTTACAGAATAAAGCATATTTTAATGGCGGAGAGAGGGGGATTCGAACCCTCGGTTCCGACAAGCGGAACAACGGTTTTCGAGACCGTCCCAATCAACCACTCTGGCATCTCTCCTGATTAATTACAAATTTAATAATTTTATTTATATCCCCCGATGGGATTAGCTTCGCTGATCCCGTTGCGGCGGCTTCCGAAATAAAAAACCCGCTTTCGCGGGATTGTATTTTGATGGCGGAGAGGGAGGGATTCGAACCCTCGGTACCAGTTGCCCAGTACCACAGTTTAGCAAACTGTTGGTTTCAGCCACTCACCCACCTCTCCTTGTGATTTGCTAAAAAAGATTGCAAATTTATGAAATACATTCAGTTTATCAAAGTTTTTGAATAATAATAATTTTTGTAAATTTGAAAAGACAACTACAATAAATACAACCTATTACTAAAAAAATGCCATACAGATATTTCATAAAACTATCATACAATGGCAGTAAATATCACGGCTGGCAGCTGCAGGAAAATAGCAAGACCATACAGGAAATGGTTAACAAAGCATTGTCTCTGATACTGAACGAAACCATCAGCACACTGGGCGCAGGCAGAACAGACACAGGCGTTCACGCAAAAGAATTTTATGCTCATTTTGATACAGAAAAGATCATTTGTGAAAAAGAAGATATCATTTTCAGGCTGAACGGTTTTTTATCTGAAGACATAGTAATACATGATATTATTCCTGTGAAAAACGATTCTCATGCCAGATTTAATGCTATATCAAGAACTTACAAGTATTATATCAGCAGAAGCAGAGACCCTTTCAATAAAGAGTTTTCGTATTATATATACGGTGACCTGGATATAGAATTGATGAATCGTGGTGCGGAAATACTATTAGAATATACTGATTTTTCATGCTTCTCAAAATCTCATACGCAGACAAAAACAAACAACTGTAAAATAATATTTGCAAAGTGGAAGGAAGAAAACGGGCAGATGATATTCACTATCACTGCTGACAGGTTTTTAAGAAATATGGTACGTGCAATCGTAGGCACATTGATAGAACTGGGGCAGAATAAAATCACCATTGAAGATCTCAGAAAAATAATAGAAGGCAAAAACCGTTCAGATGCAGGATTATCCGTTCCCGCAAATGCTTTGTTTCTAACAGAAATAAAGTATCCGAATGATATACTTAAGATTTAACCCTGTATCCCCTCCATCCGAAAAACGCTATAAAAGCAAAGCATACAAGAGGGATGATGAATCCTATTGCCATATATGAAACATCAGCTATATATCCCATAATCGGCGGACATATTGCACCGCCTGCAACTCCCATAACCAGATAAGAGGATGCTTTTTTCGTATGCTCCCCAAGGTCTTTTATTCCTAGTGCGAAAATTGTAGGAAACATTATTGACATGCAGAAATAAGTTACAAATAATGCAATCAGTGAAACATATCCCAGTTGCATAACAACAACAGTCATTGTAATAACATTTATTATTCCGTATATAGCTATAAGGCGGTTTGGCTTAAACCAGTTCAGAAGCAGGCTTCCTGTCAAACGGCCTATCCAGAACAGGCCAAAGCCGCCAAAGGCAAGTATTAACCCAGCCATTGTGTTGTATAATGTTTCTATTTCAACATTTTCTTTCAATGCCCCAAAGCTTATAACAAAATTCATGATATTCTGACCGAATGAAGAGCTTTGCATGAATTCCAGAAAATTATTGAGTTTAAAAATATCTACAACATAATTAATAAAAAAGCTGTTAATGCCTGTTTGTGCAGCTACATAAAGGAACTGTGCTACAACGGCAAATTTAAAATGAGAATACTGCCACATTGATGATTTTACTGCTTTTCCTGTTCCTTCCAGCAAGTCTCCTTCGTTTATTTCAGGCAACTTGGTTCTCATAAACAAAAAGGCAACAAACAAAACAACCGAACCTACTATAATATACGGTACTGAAATTACTGCGAACTGATTAACGCTGCTTCCTGCAGGATGGCTGAGTATGAAATAAGTTCCTATTGTTGGGCCTATGATCCATCCCATTCCGTTAAAAGACTGAGAAAAATTAATTCTCTGTGAAGCTCTTTCCTTAGGGCCTAAAACAGTTGTATATGGATTTGCAGCCGTTTCAAGACATGTTAAACCACACGCTATGACAAATAAACAGACCAGTGTAAACCAGAAAGTCTGTATATGTGCGGCAGGGATAAACATATACGCTCCTACGGCAAATAAAAGAAGTCCGAAGATGATGCCTTTACGGTACCCGTATTTTTTCATGATCAGCCCGGCAGGTATTGCCATAAAAAAGTACCCGCCATATAATGCAAACTGCAGGAATCCTGATTTTGCTTTTGACACACCCAGAAAATCCTGAAAATGTTTATTCAACACGTCTATCAAGCCATGGGCGCATCCCCATAATAAAAACAGGCTTGTAACCAATGCAAACGGTATAAGATAACTTGTCCCGTTAACTCTTACCAATGAGTCTTTTTTAACATTTTCTGTCATAAAATATAATTTTTATTTTTCAAATATATGAATTAATTCTATACAACTCTAAGTACTTTAAGTACTCTAAATACTCTAAGTACTGATTACGCTTTTACAATACTCCAAATGCCTATGATTATAAACCCAGCTCCTGCAGCGTATGACAAATATTTCGGGTTTACATATTTTGCCACAACACTGCCAAGCAACACAGCAATACCTGTGGCAGCAACCAGTGCAAGTGCCGAAGCAATGAAAACAGTCCATTTTGATCTTTCAGGATTTGCCGCAAAAAGAAACGTTGCAAGCTGGGTCTTGTCGCCAAGTTCAGCGACAAAAATCGTTGTAAAAATTTTAAAAAATGCTTTTAAGTCCATATTTTTTTAAATTAATTAGAAATTATTTTTATTTCCACCCTCCTGTTAACCTTCATCTGTTCCTCACTTCTTGCATCGGGGTATATCATTTTTTCAGATCCATAGCCTTTGTATATAAGACGACCCTGATTTATACCGCTCTTGACAAGGTAATCATAAACAGCTTTTGCCCTGTCAACAGACAACTGATTGTTCCAGTCTTCCTGGCTCTTGGTCTTACTCATATATGTAGGCCAGTTCACATGTCCCTGAATTTCTATTTTAACCCCTTCATTTTCTTTCAGGAATTTTTTCAGATTTTCAAGGTCAGTATATGATTCCGGAAGGAATATCGCCTGGTCGCCGTAAAACAATATGTTTTCCAGAACTATATTTTTCCCTGCCTGTATTTTTTCAAGTTCCGCTTTTATTGATTTGTTTTCGGGTATTTTTCCCGTTTTGAATTCCTCGGTATAACTCAGGTACCCTTTCTTGCTGATCCATATATTATAAGTTTTATCTGACTTTAACGGAACGAAACAACTGCTTTTATCAGTGAAATTATATATCACATTATTCGTGTCTTTATTAAGGTATATCTTAATTGAAGCATTTACAAGTCCGCCTGTTTCTTTGTCAGTCACATTGATATTCAATGATGCTTCAGGCTTCGACACAGTCTGTTTGTTATCTTTATTTTCAACAGGTTCAGGAAGTTTTAATTTACGGTAATGTAAAATAACAGTATGCCCTTTGCCGTTTTCATATACATTGTCCAGAATAAGATAATAAACATCATCTTTTTTAACTTCTATTGATTTACTGTATGAAGGTCCCGGGCCGGAATGAATGAAATCTTTATCAGCAACAGTTGAAAGCCCTGTTTTACTGCCGATGGTCTTGTCATTTCTTGAGATGCAAGTCCTTACAGGTTTTAACTGCCCCGTTCTTATAAGATCACAGAAATTTTCTCCCGTATATTTATATAAAAGAAAATCATAGTCGTCTTTAATATCTTCGGGTATAATGTCAACAGAAAGAATGCTGTTATATGGCACATTAAATTTATACCACACTGTATTATGTTCCTTTTCAAAAGCAAACAGGCTTTTTTTGTCACCCGATATTTCAGGTTTATTCCCGTAACCATCAGGAGCATTGGTAGGCCCCCATATTGTATCTGTAAGCACTATTGCATTATCACAGTCGGCATTCTCCTTGCTTATGTAATATTTGTTCTGTGCATAGCTGCTTACAGACAATAACAGTGCTGTTAAAAACAAACTTATTATTATACATCTACTTCGCATAAATAATTTTCTTACTTGTTATTATTTTATTTCCGGAGGTTATTACCCTGACAACATATATTCCCTGCGGTATTTTTGCAGGCTTCCATGAATAACTCTTGCTGTCAGCCGGAATATTAAAAAAATCAACTACCTCACCTTTTGTGTTAATAATACTAACAGAAGCATCTTCTCTTATGCAGAACTCAAAATTGAATACATCTCCTGAAGGATTCGGATATACATCGAAATACAGGTCTTTTTCCTTTTCAGGCTCTATATAAGACTGGCTTGTATCACCAATTCCAAAACAATATTCCCCACGCTGAAGGTTTTCAGTGATAAGGTATCCTGCCTGGGGAGCACCGCTCCTGGTAAAATTAATTATATGCCAGTCATCAGCACAGTTACAACGATACAAAAGCACCAGCGAATCCGCAGAACCTGTTGTAAGCAGGAGTTTGTTATCCAGCCCTTCATTGTTCACCCTGTTATAATCGAACTTGCCTTCCGCATTAACTCCCGGCGGAAAAATGCCGTCAATTTTCCAGTATCTGCGGTCTGACAATCTGTAAATACTCTGTGAAGGGTTTTTCAATGAATCAGGCGGAACCCAGTTATGCTACCCTTACGAAAGCAGAGTCCGTTATCGCTTTGACATTAAGTTTGAAATAAGTATATGAAAAATCAATTAAACCGGCTGCTTTTACTGTCTTGTAATTTTCAGTTATTGCATCACATATCTTCTCATTATAGTCCATCATCACAAAATCGGGAATAAAAGGAAGTTGAAATACTTTGCTGCCTGTTACACCTGAAAATTTCATCGTATCAGTGTACTGCTGCCACTGGTTGTTCATAAAAGTCAGTTCAACAACATTTGAATTTGCATAATCAGGAGCATTGTCCAGTTTCTGCCTCACATAAACAATAAAATCAGAGTTGGAACCATAAGGATAAGGGGCAAATGAGTCTACCGAAAAGTGTGGAAATCCGGGTGCAAAAACCCATGCATCAAAGAAGTCATTAAGATTTACTCCGCTGTATGAAGACATAAAATCTCTTA
>CAZSJF010000217.1:1080-5272 GCA_964606705.1 uncultured Bacteroidales bacterium | reverse complement strand
TTTATTCAACAATAAACTTCCCCGTACTGATCTTTCCATTGTCTTTTATTAATTGCAGATAATACAACCCATTATTGAATTTCATACAATCAACAGTAATTATCCGGTTAAAATCTTTCAACGATAATATTTTCTGACCGTTCTGATTGTATATATTCAGGATATAATTTTCATATTTTGCCAGTTCAATATTCAACATTCCTTTCGTGACAGGATTCGGATAAATATTTAAACCCGGATCAGATGTATAATTATCAGTGATACCGAGAGCTGTCTGATAACATACTTTAGTTGTATCCAGATATTCCCAGCTGGCATTAAAATAAGTTATTTTAAGCCTGTAATAATAACAGGTATCAATAAATACGGAGCTATCTGTTTCATAATACATCATTTCAAACATCGTATTGCCACCTGCAACAACATACTTCACAAAAACGTAATTAATGCTGTCCAGACTGCGTTCAAGAGTGAAGTAATCAGTGTTCGTCTCATAAAGGGATTCCCATGATAGATCTATGTACTGATAATCCTGAATACCCTGAAAAGCAATTACGCTGGTTTGCCCTACGGAAACTTTAAATGTAAAAAATGACAACAATACGACTATGAAAATTCTTACTCTCATAATAATATCCCTGAAAAAATATTACTAATGCTGAACGATTATTTTCTTTGTTACCGGCTCTTTATTCTCAGAGATAACTTTGACATAATATATACCGTCAGTTAAAGCACTGACAGAAATTATTTCTTCCTGCTTATTACTGCTGACAAGATTTTTCACATCTTTTCCGAGCATATCATATATTGTTACCGTATTTTTCCCGTTCAAAGGAAGGTTTCCTATATATAATGTATTGATAACCGGACTCGGATAAACTGTAACCGGCTTTTCAATATTGGTTTCTTTAACATCAGAAACTGTTTCAAAAGACAAGTCATCAAGATATAAAGCAGTTCCGTCGTGGGCAGGATATGAGGAAGATAAAAATGTAATATTCATTGTATCGGGGCTATCCGGCAAATAATAATTGATATCCACACTCAATTCCGAATATGCAACAGCACTGGTATTAGTCCAGAAATAAGCATCTCCGACTGTCTGCGTAGAGCCACCCAAATACTTGGTCAATTGTACATAAACCCGCATAGAATCGCCCGAACCGGAAGTAAATTTGTAATATCCATTCAACCTGGTAGGCCTGTCAGTACAAGGAATACCTCCTGCCGTATTAGTTCCCTGAAAATCTCCTAAAGTCATTATTCCAGGCACTTTTATCACAAAAAGTACAGTAAAAGTTGCCAACTTTGCCGCATAAGTTCCGCTATAAGCATCTGTAGACTGTGTTAAACTATACCCCGACATCGTGTCCAAAGAGTTCCAGAATTCAGCTTTATGGGTATTTGTCCAGCTTTCAAATCCTGCATTTGGAATTGTCTGTGCATAATTATAGCCTGTTAGTAACATCAGGCATAATGCCGTTAAAAGTGTAATGTTTTTTTTCATATCCCTGTTTTTTTAATTATTATTAATACAAATATAGTACATATTTTTTTATTACAGAAAATTATTAAAAACAAATTTACATTACGGGATTTTTAGGATCAAACAGTTCTATTTCAACACCCTTTTTCTTTCTTCGCTTTGCCTTTCTTCCGTATTTTTTGTTTTTTTGCTTTTGTTTTTTACTTGAATATGCAGACTTATTCTCCGATTTACGTTTCTGGTTAAATGAGTTAAAAGCTTCATTTCCGCTTTCACTTTCCTTATTTTTACTGAATATAGTTTCACGTCCGGTGACCATTCTCTCCTTTTCATTATACTCATATGAAGAATTAATATTCTTTTTCTTTGTATTGAAAGATGAACTGTTGCCGAAAACCGAATTGGAATAAAAAGGTTTTTTCTTTTTACCAAAAGAAAAGTTGCCGCATGTCAGGCCTGAAACTTTATTTTTATCTATTTTTGTCCTGAAGCCGTAATTAACCATGGCGTCCTTTGAATCAAACAGGTGTTTGTTGCTTTTATTAAAATTGAAATTGCTCTGATACCAAGATTCAGGATGATTATGCCCTGTTTTCTTTGATCTGAATGAGAAATCACCGCATGACTTTCCGGAAACCTTGTTCCTGTCAACTTTAGTGCCAAAACCATAATTATACTCTTTCGCAGCTTTTTTGTCAAATAATGATTTTTTATTCCCGCCGAAAGAATAATTATTCGCATATGCCGATTTGGAATATGAGTACTTCGACTTTTTCACATTAAATGAAGACTGGCTCCTGCACGTGGAACCCGAAACCTTGTTCCTGTTAACCTTGGTGCCAAAGCCATAATTCTGATCTTTTGAAGGCCTCCCGTCAAATAATGATTTCTTTTTCATGCCAAATGACAAATTGCTTGAATAAGCCGACCTGGAATACGAGTATTTTGATTTTTTCACATTAAACGAAGACTGGCTCCTGCATGTGGAACCCGAAACCTTGTACTTATCAACCTTGGTGCCGAAGCCATAATTGTAATTCTTGGCATCTTTTCCGTCATATAATGATTTTTTATTCCCTCCGAAAGAATAATTATTTGAATATGATGTCCTGGAATACATGTTATTCGACCTTTTGGTATTAAATGACGGATTGGAATAATATTTTTTCGAGGAAGAATATCCGGACTTCTTGGTTCCGAATGAATAATTGTTTGAACGTGAAGAATATGAAGAGAAACTGCCCTGCTTCTTTTTTCCGAAGCTGTAATTGCTTTGACTTACGGAATAATTATTTGACTTGCCTTTTTTAATATCATAACTGTTATTATATGAACCTCTGACCTGTGCCTCGCATAATGAAGCAGATACTATCATTATAAATATCAATATGTACTTATAATTATGCATTAATGCGCTGCAGGTTTTTTAACATAATTATAATCCTGATCTCTTAGCTGCGGTTTAAATCCTGCCCCAGTAATTGCTTTCTGTATTTGTTCTGCATTCATCCTGTGACCGGCACCTGCAGAAGAAACCACATTTTCTTCAATCATAACTGAGCCCATATCATTTGCCCCTGCATTAAGGCAGACCTGTGCAACCTCTTTGCCAACGGTAAGCCATGAAGCCTGAATATTACTGATATTCGGCAGCATCATCCTGCTAACAGCCACCATCCTTATATATTCATTCCCGCTCACTTTTTCCTTTATTCCAAACTTTTTTTCAAGTACAGTATTTTTATTCTGGAAAGGCCATGGGGTAAAAGAAACAAATCCCTTTGACTTTTCCGGTTTTTCTGCCTGTACAGAGCGTATCAGGTGAAGATGGGTCATACGTTCTTTTAGTGTTTCAAGATGCCCGAACATCATCGTTGCAGAGGTGGTAATACCCAGCTTATGTGCAGTTCTCATGACATCCAGCCACTCAGCGGCTGAGCACTTCACTTTCGAATTAATTTTTCTGACCCTGTCTGCAAGGATTTCCGCACCTCCTCCTGGCAGGCTGTCAAGCCCTGATGAAATGAGTTTTTTCAAAGCATATTCATAAGAAACATTATCATGCCTGCATATATGCACAATTTCAGGAGGACTTAACGCATGAAGCCTGACACCGGGATATAACCTCTTGAGTTCTTTAAAAAGACCACAGTAAAATTTAAGCCCCAGCTTGGGATGAAGCCCTCCCTGCAGAAGCAACTGCTTCCCTCCCAGCTTTATCATTTCATCTATCTTTACACTGTATTGCTCAACAGAAGTAATATATGCTTCACCATGATTCAAAGGCCTGTAAAAATTACAGAACTTGCAGCCTGAAATACAAACATTGGTAATATTAACATTCCTGTCAATGATCCATGTAACTTTATTGTCAGGGTGCAATTTTTTCCTGATTTCATTTGCAATAAAAATCAATTCGGGCAAAGGTGCATTCCTGTATAAATACAAGCCTTCATCAACAGAAAGAAAATCCAGTTCAAAAGCTTTTTTCAATAAATAATCCGGATTCACTTTCATATTCTCTACAAAGTTTGTTATTTTAGCACTTTAAAATCTACAGATTATCTGATAATATTTATCAAAAATAACAATAATTATGCAGACAACGATTATCAAAACAACAAAAATTAACACAAAGGACAGCATTGTTCTTTTACTGAATAACCTGAAAAACTTAAAGTATAAGGAGCTGACAAAAAAGGA
>CAZSJF010000217.1:0-1070 GCA_964606705.1 uncultured Bacteroidales bacterium | reverse complement strand
TGTGTTGGGTGTGTTTGGTTGTTGGTGTTTGTCCAGTTCATCAAAGGAAAAGAGACAACAAGTATCTCATCCCAATAAACATGTTTGACAAATGGGTGTTTGTCCAGTTCATCAAAGGAAAAGACGAGAAATATAAAACAATTGAAGAATGCAGGAATGCAGGCGACAGGCTTGCAAACATTGCAAATGACAAAAAAATAAAAAATATTATCATTGTTGATCTGGAAAAAAATCCCGAAGAAACCCTTGCAGTGGCAGAGGGAATGGCTCTGGGGAACTACCAGTTTATAAAATACAAAAAAGATGCGAAAAAAAATACCAATTCACTTAAGGACATCAGAATCCTGTCAGTCAAAGTCAGCAATTCAGACATAGACAAACTAAATATAGTCATTGATGCCACCTGTAAATGCAGGGATCTGATAAATGAGCCTCCATGTTATCTCAATGCGTTAAAGTTATCCGAAGAGATACAGTCAATGTTCAAAGGCACAGATGCCAAAGTGGAAATAATGAACAAAAAGAAAATAGAATCCTTAAAGATGGGCGGGCTTCTGGCTGTAAATGCAGGAAGCGTTAATCCACCTACCTTCACAATAATTGAATGGAAACCTAAAAATGCAGTAAACAAAAAACCCTATATTTTTGTAGGGAAAGGCATAGTTTATGACACAGGCGGCATGAGCCTGAAACCTTCATCCAGCATGTTAACAATGAAAGGCGACATGGCGGGCGCTGCTGCAGTTGCATGTGCAATATATTCCATTGCAAAACTCAAACTGCCGGTTCATATCGTAGGATTAATGCCTGCCACAGACAACTGGCCGGGCAGCAAGGCGTATGTGCCTGATGACATAATAACAATGTTTGACGGAACAACAGTGGAGGTACAGAACTCCGACGCCGAAGGCCGCATAATACTTGCCGATGCATTAAGTTATGCAAAAAAATACAAGCCTGAACTGGGTATCGACCTCGCAACATTAACAGGATTAGCCAGCATGACAGTCGGAAAATACGCCACCATTGCCATGGGCAGTAAATGCAAAAAAGAAATGGGAAAACTCATA
>CAZSJF010000216.1:0-5284 GCA_964606705.1 uncultured Bacteroidales bacterium | reverse complement strand
TGTGTTGGGTGTGTTTGGGTTTTATTACTATTATCAGAGAATGAATACAAAAAAAATATCTGTAATAAAAATGTTAATAAAAGGACTTTATATTCTTTCATATTTTTCAGGATTTTGTAAATCATTAAATCATAAAATTAAACATTATTTCAATAAAGTAATATGCCCGTATTTTTTCTGTTTTTCCGTATTATCAATTTCCTTGTAAAAAATAAGCCAAGAATAAACTCCTTCGGGGCAAAGATTGCCTTTATATTTTCCATTCCAGCCCTCATTTATATCTGTTGTATGAAAGAGTTCATTTCCCCATCTGTCATAAATATACAATTCAAAATAATCGATATTTGTACCTGTTAGTTTAAACATATCATTTTGTCCATTCCCATTAGGAGTGAAAACATTAGGTACATATATTGAAAGCTGCGGACATTCTGTTATTGTTATGGTATCAGTAGCAATACCGCAATTGTTTATTACTTCAACCCAATAATTACCTGACATTACTACTGTATATACCTGATTCACACTTCCATCATTCCACAAATATGTATATAATCCCACCACTCCTGCATCAAGCAACATCTGAGTACCCTGACTTATACATGTATCTATCCCAAGATTAATATCTGATGGCGGAAAATCTAATGTTACTATTACATCATCTGTATCGGAACATCCATTAATATCTGTTCCCGTTACTATATAGGTTGTTGTTGTTGATGGATTAACTGTTATTGATTCTGTGGTTTCCGTTGTATTCCATTCATATGTTGCGCCGCCTGAAGCTGACAAGGTAGCATTACTGCCTATACAAATACTGACATCGTTGCCTGCATTGGTATTAGGGACAGTGATGGTTAATACTGCAACATCACTTGTATCTGCGTCGCAGAAATTACTGATTACACAGGAATAGTCTCCCGTATCTGATAATGTGACAGGATTGACAGTATAAAAACTGTCAACAGCACCAGATATTATATTACCATTAAAAAGCCATTGATAGTTGACAGTATCTGAACTTTCAGCATGAATATAAAATGTAACACTATCATCTAAACATACAGCATTATCCTGAGGCTGAACGGTAATTAAAAATGTATAAGCCGAACAGAATTTCATGATATAACTGTCACGATTTCCTGACCATGTATCGCTATAATATGCTCCGCCACCGGGATCTAATAATCCATTACTACCTGTATTAGACCATTCTCCAATGGCAAATACACACCCACCGGCATCTACTGCAAGTGCAGTACCAAAATCAGCATTAGGCGTTCCATTATAAGTCCCCCATAATAATGCACCGGTATTGTTAAATTCCAAAATAAAAACATCTCCGGAGCCTCCTGCATATGTTCCATGGAAATAAGCACCGCCACCGGGATCTAATACCGGGAAATCTGTTGAATAAGTATAACCTGTTAAATATACATTTCCATTACAATCTATTGAGATTCCATGATCCGTCATATGATCCGGAGTCGAAGCAGAATAATCATAATAACTTCCACCATAGTAAGTAGCCCAAAGTTGCACACCACTATTATTGAATTTAAGAATAAAAACATCCGGACTTCCTGCATTTGCTCCCTGAAAATAAGCCCAGCCACCGGGATCTAAGACAGGAAAATTGGTTGAAGATGTATTGCCTATAATAAACATATTACCACTCACATCCGTTGCTATGGAAGTACCGGCGTCATTTGAGCTTCCACCATAATAAGTAGCCCAAAGTTGTACACCACTATTATTAAATTTAAGAATAAAATCATCCGAAGCTCCTGCATATGTTCCCTGATAGTAAGCCCCCCCACCTGGATCTAAGACAGGAAAATTGGTTGAAAATGTAAGACCTGTAATAAATACATTATCTTCTGCATCCGTTGCGATGGAATAACCAAAATCAGTTCCGCTTCCACCATAATAAGTAGCCCAGAGCGGCACCCCACTATTATTGAATTTAAGAATAAAAATATCATAACCTCCCGCATTTGTTCCCTGAAAATAAGCGCCTCCGCCCGGATCAATGACTGGAAAATTATTTGAATTCGTCTTGCCTGTTATATTTATACTGCCATTAACATCTGCTATGGAAATACCATAATCCTCTCCACCTCCACCATAATAAGTAGCCCAAAGGCGCACTCCTATATTATTAAATTTAAGGATAAAAACGTCATTTCCTCCTGCATTTGCTCCCTGATAATAAGCGCCTCCTCCGGCATCTAAGACTGGAAAATTGGTTGAAGATGTATTGCCTGTAATAATTACATTATTTCCTGCATCCGTTGCGATGGAAATACCTTGATCACTTCCGCTTCCTCCATAATAAGTAGACCAAAGCAACACCCCGCTATTATTAAATTTAAGAACACAAATTTCAAAACCTCCAGCAGATATTCCCTGATAATAAGCACCTCCACCCGGATCTAATAAGGGAAAATTACTTGACCCACCATAACCTGTAACAAACAGATTGCCATTAGCATCAGTAGCAGCAGAACAAAATTCATCATTTCCTGAACTTCCACAATAGGTTCCCCATACTAATTGCGGATCAATAATAAGTATTTCATTGGTATTATAATTTCCTGTTTGTATGCCCACTTCATAAGAAAAGCCCTCCTGTATTTCTTTTCCTGTTTCCTTTATAGTGTATTGTGAGGATATTTCATTATTCTCATCACCTTGGTAACAAAGAAGTTCTCCTTCAGATATTTCTCCTAATTCAGTTTTTATTTCAATAATATTTTTGTTTATTTTCAAACCGCCACTGCCTTCATAAATAAGTTTTATCCGATTCGGATCTGCACCAGGATGTACAATAAAATCATGTGTAAAACTGCATCCTCTTTCAGTTGATGAAGTATATAATACCCAATCAATACCGGGATAAACATTTTTTATAGCTATTTTATTATACGACTTTACATTAAATATCCCATTAGGACAGTGCCCTAAATAATAGTTTACTTCTCCTTGTGTTACATCATTCTCTGTAATTATATTTTCTTTCCCTATATCTGCATCTTTTAAAATCATGTCAACTCTATGCCATTCATATCCTGTATTTTCTTTTCTTCTTTCAGATGACAACTTTTCATTTTCTTCAAATTTGAAAAACTGGTATGTTATACCACTTGTAGTTACCCATATATTCAGGCCAGGGACTTCTGCTTTGTATAAAACATACGGCACAAGTTCTCCTTTTGTGTCGCACATCTGCCCTTTGTTTTCCTGAAAACTCAGTGTCTTGCTCTGCAGATATTGATTGAACTTTTCCTGTGAAATATTGTTACTATTATCAGAGAATGAATACAAAAAAAATATTTGTAATAAAAATGTCAATAAAATCAATTTATACATTTTCATTTTTTCAGGATATTATAAATCATCAAATCAAAAATTATTTCAACAAAGTAACATGTCCGTATTTTTTCTGTTTTTCTATATTATCAACACCCTTGTAATATACAAGCCAGGTATAAATACCTTCTGCACATTCTACATTCTGATATTTTCATCACTACTGATTTCATATATTCTCAGGGTGAATGAGTTTGGTACTTCGGCTCCGCTCAATATCCAAACTCATTCACCCAATATATCATAACCAAATGTATATTTTTTTTACTATAATACCAAAAATACAAAAATAAATATTTGTATTTTAGCCTATCAATTATAAAAATCATACTTAATGAAGAAAAACACAGTATTAATATTTTATATATTACTCGGCATCACCTTTTGGAGTTACGGACAAAGTACAAGCATGAGGGATGGGGCATGCACCACTCAGCCGAAAGCATTCTGCCCGAAAAATACTTTTTTCCATGAGACAAACAGTAATTTTTCAGAATTCAACTTCAACTCCCTTAACTATGACAGGATCATCAAATGCGACTGGAGCCGTATGATGAGCATAAGATTAGGCGTGATATACTATAGTTTTGACAAGATATCCTCTGCAGGTGCAATAGTGGAATTAAACAGCATCAGAGGAAGCGGCAGTTTTTTACTGGAAATAGGACTGGGGGCAGATTTTCTTTATATTTACAAAAACTATAATGACAGCATAGGCAAATATTCCGATGATGTTCCTTATTTAGCAGTAACAGGAAGGCTCGGATTAAGGTTCCAGCGTGATAAGGGGTTATTTTTCAGAATAGGCTTTACGCCAGTATTTTCCGTATATAACCAGGACCTGATACCGATAATAAGTAAAAACAGTTTTATACCAATGGCAGGGTTCGGAGCAGGATACACTCTGAAAAATTATTAATCCATGAGAAAAACAAAAAAAATAAAACAAAAAAACAATCTTATATATAATCTTGTTGCTGTTGCAGTCATACTGATTCTTACCATTATCATATATTCAAATTCTCTTAACAACAGTTTTATTTCAAACTGGGATGACAATCTTTACATTTTAAAAAATAATTACATCCGCACTTTTACATGGGAAAATGTGAAAACAATTTTTTCTGTATTTGATGTGGGCAATTACCATCCGCTGACAATATTGTCATACACCATTGAATATCATTATTTCTGGCCAAATCCAAAACCGTTTCATATTACCAACCTGATATTCCACCTTCTGAATATAATACTTGTCTTTTATCTCATATACACAATAAGCCGCAGGACTGATGTTTCCTCAATAGTTGCGCTATTTTTTGCCATACATCCAATGCATGTTGAGTCGGTTTCGTGGATAGCAGAACGGAAAGATGTTATGTATTCCTTTTTTTATTTGTCTGCTTTGATATGTTACGTAAAATACCTGAACAATTCCTATAAAGCAAAATATATAATACTGTGTTTTATAATGTTCTTCCTTTCCCTGTTGTCAAAATCTGCAGCAGTAACACTGCCTGTTGTACTAATCCTCATTGACTATTACTACAACAGGAAATTCAAAATAAACACATTGGCTGAAAAAATACCATTCTTTGCACTATCCCTGCTTTTCGGATATCTTGCAATATTATCGCAGAAATCGGGCAATGCATTGCAGAATATAACAACAGATTTTTCTTTTGTAAACAAAATATTCATTGTGTGCTATGCTGTTGTTTTTTACATAGTAAAGCTGTTCGCACCGATAAATCTTTCGGCAATATATTATTATCCCGACAACACAAAAGCCCTGCTCCCGGCAATATATTATTTATCGCCGGTTCTAATCATCCTTATTATATGGCTTATCACAAAAGCAGGGAAATTCAGGAATGTGCTGTTATTCGGTTTTTTGTTTTTCATAGTAACA
>CAZSJF010000215.1:3410-5293 GCA_964606705.1 uncultured Bacteroidales bacterium | reverse complement strand
ATATGTCACGTAATGTATTGTCAATAGTAGCAGCATAAAACCATAAACTTACAGTGCGAGGTGAATAATCAAAAGTACTGGGCAATGATATGTAATTACTGGTGCCGTTAAAAGAGTATGCACTATTAGGAGTGCAATCACGGCCATAAGATAAAGTTGCTCCGTATGCAGTTCCGTCATAGTTATTTGAACTAAGGTCATTTGCATTTCCGCTGAAAGTATACCAACCCATAAGATGGTCTGTTGGAATGGTCTGAGTCATTGCAGTCAGTGATAACAATGATAAAGAAAGTAGTAAAATTTTTTTCATAAGTGATTAATTTTTAGGTTTAATAAATAGTTTAGTCTGACTTTAATTATTGTTTATGCCAAATATAATAAATTTTATTGGAAACGCAAGAATTTTATTAAAAAATGTTTACTTTTATACCGAAGCTAAACGAGTTAATGAATATTCTTTATACATATAATCCTTCAACAGTGCATGATGTTAAGTGGATGAGCTATTTCAGCCGTAATGACGGAAATAACATATATGCCACCTGCCTTAAGGATGATGTTAAGTATATAAACGCCTCTCATTCGGAGCAGCTTAAAAATACCAATATTAATTTATTGCAAAGCATACATGCATTTTCGCTGGGGAGGTTTTTTAAGACAATGCTTTCAGTTCTTAAGTTGAGAAAATACATCAGGACTTATAATATTGACATAATACATTTTTTATCATCATGCCCCAATGCTTTGTGGGGGTTGTTTATCAATAAACCGTATATCATCACAACAAGAGGCTCTGAAGTGCTTATAGAGATAAACAAATTAAAAAACAGCAGAGGCATTAAAAACAGGATATGGTTTTATCTGTATAAAAAAGCTTTTGCCGGTGCAAAAAAGGTAACATCAACTTCTTATGAGCAGGTTGATGAGATAAAAAAGATGTTTGGCGTAACCTCTGTTCTGATAAGAACAGGCGTGGATGTTGATATTATCAGCAGTGTTAAGGATAACAGACTTTTAACGGAGGAGTTGAAAAACAGTAAGTTTGTTTTTTCTCCCAGGTGGATACATCCGCTGTATAATACAGAACTTCAGGTTGATTCAATCGGCCTTGTTGGTGACAATATAAAAAATAAATATTATTTTGTTTTTATAAAATACCGCGACTGGGTTGAGGATTATGTTGAAATGATAGAACGCAAACTTAAAAAGCTGAATGTAAAATACCTTATTCTGAATGATATTCCGCAGGCGGAGATGTGGTGCTATTTTAATAATGCGTCACTGACAATGATGACTCCTTTAAGTGACGGGACTCCTAATACCGCCCTGGAAGCAATGAGTGCCCGGTGCCCCCTGATCATCGGAAACCTGAATTATGACAGGGATCTGTTTGACGGGACATGCATTAAATTAAGTGAAAATACACCTGAAAAACTTGCGGAAGCAATTAAAAATGCCCTTAATGATTATCCTGAAGAATTGCTGAATAATGCTTATGGCAAAGTCTTGATATCAGGCAACAGAAAAGTTGAAATGAGAAAACTTCTGACAATTTATGAGTCATTGATGAACAGATAGACAAAACTCCGAACCTGCCTACCGGACAGGCAGGCTCCGAATTTCAAACTCCAGACTGTTTATGTAACTTAAGTCGGAATATCTATGTATAAATAAGGATAGGGTAAAAGTGAACAATAATGTATCTCAATAAATTCATAATATATTTATTTCTTGTTTTATCATCTTCAGCATTATTTGCTCAGGGGAGGGGAAAACGCCCTGAGAATGCACCAGGGAGAGAAAAGCATAGAAATGTATCAGATGAAAAGGGGAAACAGGGTGTGTGGAAATATTACACCCCACACCCAAACACACCCAACACA
>CAZSJF010000215.1:750-3400 GCA_964606705.1 uncultured Bacteroidales bacterium | reverse complement strand
GTGTTTGGGTTGTTGTGTTGGGTGTGTTTGGGTAGTTGTGTGGAAATATTACACCCGTGAAGGAGTACTGTTCTATGAAGTTGAATTTAAAGACGATATCAGGAATGGTTATTGTAAGAAATATTATACATCCAATGCGATCCTTAAAGAAGAATCAAATTATTATTATGGAGTAAAGGACGGACCGTATGTTAAATATTTTTATACAGGGCAGGTGGAATGTGAAGGTAACTTTCAGAAAAGCAAGCGTGACGGTAAATGGACGTTTTATAACAGGGGGTCAGGGGAGAAAAGAGCGGAAGGCGAATATCTGGATGGCAAAAGGACAGGTATATGGACTTTTTACAGCAGTAAAGGAGTGAAGACATACGAGGGGAAATATTTAAATGATCTGAAAGAGGGAGACTGGATTAAATACAGCCCGGAAGGAAATACTATTGAAACGGTAAAATATTCAAAGGGCATACCTGCCAGTGAGCTGGAGAAAATTGAAAAACAGAAATCTTCTCAGGGCAGTAAGAAAGGCAAATCAGTGAGTAATAAAAATACTACCAATACTACCAATACTACAACTGTTCCGGTTGATGACAAGGTAAAGGACGACAAATAATCAAACGCATATCAAAGTATAAATACAACAATAATTTTGATTATCTGAATAGGGTTTATATTGAATAAGAAATAATAATAACAAAAAATAGAACGCTGATAACGCTGATGCAACTGATAATCACAGATTAAAAAATCCGCGTTAATCTGCTTAATCTGTGTCATCTGTGTTCTATTAAAAAATAATTTATATGTGTTTGCCCTGAACAAATAATTAAAAAAGTTTGATGATTTCATTTTAATATTTACATTTGCAAAATAATGGCGTTCTTATTTGTTGTCGCAAATAAGTCATAATAGGGAATCAGGTGTGAATCCTGAACAGTACCCGCTGCTGTAAGCTCTTTTAAAAAACTTTTTGAGAACCTCTTGCCACTGTCCGCCTCAGGCGGATGGGAAGGCTTTCAAAAAGAGAGTGAGTCAGAAGACCTGCCATTAGTAATTTATTAAAATTTGCCGCTTTCGGGGAAAAAAGCCAAGAAATGAAAAATCTTTTTTGTTTCAATTAATTTTCACCGCTTGTTGCAAATAATTTTATTGTTAAACTTTAAAATTATTTTGTGATGAAAAATTCAGAAAAACTGTTAATCGCCATAGGCTTAATTGCCTGTGCAAAAAGCTACGGTCAGAAAGCAGATGCTAAAGATACTGTAGTAAAAATGAATGAAGTTGTTATTACTTCAAACCGGCTTGAAAACTTTACGCCGGGAAACAAAATCCAGACAATAGATTCAAATGCGCTGAAAAATGACGCAACAAATTGTTTGTCGGATATCATCTCAACGAATACGCAGGTGCATATGAATTCTTATGGTAACGGGGCATGGTCAATCCCGTCATTCAGGGGGACAGGAAGTGCCCACACGGCAATACTGTGGAACGGATTTAATATGCAGGATGTGTTGAATGGAAGTGTTGACTTTTCCCAGATACCCGGTTTTTTTCTTGATGATGTGAAGCTTCAGTTCGGCGGATGCGGAGCCTTATACGGCAGCGGTGCTATAGGCGGAGCTATCAGCCTGAATAATACACTGCTGTTTGGTAAAGGGATTAAAACCTCACTGCTTGCTTCGTATGGCAGTTTTTCAGACTATTTTCAGGGTGCTGAATGCAGGATAAGCGAGAAAAAATTTGCCGGTTCGGTAAGGGTTTACGACCATTCTGTGAGAAATGATTTTGAATTTGTTAATGATTACCAGGGTTATGAAAAGCAAAAATTAAATAATGCACAGACAAAACAAACAGGCGCTTTGATAGATAACAGTATTAAAATAAATGATAAACAGAAATTAGCCTTTCATTTATGGTTTCAGAACAACGACCATAACATCCCTTCGCTTATGAATGATACTCTTCCCAGTAAGCAAAATGAAAAAAACCAGTTCATCAAAAGGTCATTGGAGTGGAGTAAAGCAGGGGAGAAAACGGAATTGTTTTTAAGGACAGGATATTTTAATAATTATAGATATTATGAAAATCCTGTTTATGATATTGATTCAAGATATATATCCGGTTCTTCAATTACAGAGTTTGAGAATAATTATAATTTTGATGCTCATTTTAAGTTGAATTCAGGATTAAACTATACTCATGAGCAGGGTTCTTCTCCTGACCTTGACAAAACCCACCTGAGAGACCGTACTGCAATCTTTACTTCATTAAGGTATAGCACCGATAAGAATATTTTCAATGCTATAATAAGCCTCAGGGAGGAAGCGGTTAATTCCGCATACAGCCCTGTTACATATTCTGCGGGGGTTGACGGGCAGGCCTTCAAAGGGTTTAATATAAAAGGGAATATTAATAAAAGCTACAGAATACCTTCCTTTAATGATCTATACTGGAATGATGAGCTATGGTGCATGTTCGGAAACCCTGACCTGAAAAACGAAGAGGGTTTAAATGAAGAGATAGGTTTTAATTATAAATATTCGAATGATAAATTATTAATAAATGCAGGGGCAACAGCGTTTAACAGTAATGTTACAAACTGGATCCTCTGGCAGCCAAACAATGATTATACGAAATGGTCTCCTTCCAA
>CAZSJF010000215.1:0-740 GCA_964606705.1 uncultured Bacteroidales bacterium | reverse complement strand
TGTGTTGGGTGTGTTTGGGGTTTTTTGGTGCACAATGGTGAAAACAACCAATGAGTCAAATTCGGCTGACAGCACTGTAAGGCATAAACAACTTATTTATGTTCCGGGACAAAAGGCCGTGGGCAGCGTATTTGTAATGTATAAGGGGTATTCATTGTCATACTCGCACAGTTATACAGATAAAAGGTATATAACTCCCGACAATCTTAGTGATGCTGATGCTTTCAGCACCGGCAATCTTATCTTTTCCAGAGAGTTTAAATACCAGAATTACAGCCTTGACCTGAGTTTCCGTATTAATAATATCTGGGACGAAGCATATCAGATAATTCAATATTATCCTATGCCGGGAAGAAACTGTCAGATAGGAATGAAAATCAGTTTTAATAAGCCTGATAAGGAATAAAGATGAAAAAGGCAATATTTGTATGGAGTGGAGGAAAAGATTCCGCATTTGCTTTATATAAGGTGGTAAAGGAAAAACAGTTTGATGTTCCTTTTTTACTGACCACTGTTAACAGTGACAGGAAAAGAATTTCCATGCATGGGGTAAGGGAGTCTTTGCTGAATAAACAGGCTGAAAGTATCGGCATTCCGTTGCTCACTGCTTCAATACCTGAAGATGCAGCAATTGATGTCTATGAGGATTCTTTTAATAAGTTGCTGCTGACAAAGAAAAATGAAGGATTTGATACATGCATATTCGGAGATATCTTTCTTGAGGATATACGCGAATACCG
>CAZSJF010000214.1:1145-5344 GCA_964606705.1 uncultured Bacteroidales bacterium | reverse complement strand
AAGCAATATTAGCCTCGAGCGTTTCCTCATAATATTATTTCGCTGTTTGGCACATCGATATATTAGCTCCTTTAGATAATAAACACTCAGCATTAATTGCTCAAGACCCATTAAATTACTGCTCTCGACGCCAAAATACCCAAGCATAAATGCTTTTTGAAGCAGCATTGAGTACTTAAAATCATACAATGGATACTTTGGTAACGTATTCATTGTTTCTAAACTTACTAAAAAACACGCCATATCATTATATATTATCTCAGATTGGTATCGTTGAAGATCAAAAACATATATACCGTTTCGCGATACTGTTATATTCTGCGGACCAAAGTCTCCATGCTGGTTAGCCAACGGAAACTTATGTAAAATTGCTAGAGAAAAAATTTCATGCACAACCTCGAGAACCTTCTCTGTGACCTTATGCGGAAAACCATTTGCTTCAAGGACCATCATTTTTTTCTTTAATTCAATAATAAATTTTTCGTTCAATGCGCAGTCTCTCTTCACTTGAGTAAATTGATGATACGCGTGGAGCCAACGGCCACACTTTACTATAAGTTTAAATAATTCATCTTTTTCTCTTTTGGACGCAAATCTGGAATTTAGCCTTAATATTTTGCTGCCAAGCCGTTCCCCCTCGACCTTCTCCATTACCAATGCATTTATATCACCAAAAAAATCTAACGGCTTTGCTGTATGAATATTTTCACTGAGTGCCTCAAACTTTTCGTATGCATAAGTAAGATTTTCGTATTCCGTTTTCCCTTCATTATTGTCATTATAAACTGGCGCGAACTTTACTACAATTGACCTCTGAATAGTGTTAGAAGCGTCCCTTATTTTAAATAGATACAGCGGGTAGGTAGACCTTTCCTGGAAAGGAAATTGCTCAATAATATACCTTACTCCACGAAACTCCGCATAGTACGATGGTATGCGTTCATAAAGTTTTTCTTTAGCAATCTCTGGCTTTGGTTCACAAATCATTTTTTTATGCTCCTACGTCCGTCCTTAGGCATTCTTTGTATATCTGCTCATATTCTCTAACCATCCTCTGTAATGAAAATTTTCCCTCCACTCTTTTTCTACCTGCCCGGCCCATTTTTTTTGCCAAGTCCGGATTTTGTATAATCTTCATAATAGATTCTGCCATCTTTTGAGGATCTTTTGACGGCACAAGAATTCCAGTTTCTCCATCAACAACAATTTCCGGGTTGCCACCAACATTTGTTACTATCGCTGGCTTGCCGGCAGCCATAGATTCCAAGAGACTTACAGAAATGCCTTCCGTCAGTGAGGACAATACAAAAATATCTATGTTTTTTAAGCTTTCAGCTACATCTTTTTTGAATCCAAGAAACGTTACACATTCTTTTAAACCGTTTTTTATTGAGTATTCTTCAAGCTCATTGCGCATTGGACCGTCACCTACAAAAAGAAATCTGATATCATTTCTATTTTTTGAGACTATCTTAACAGCATCGATTAGAGTTTTTTGATCTTTTTCTTTCGAGAGCCTGGAAACCGTTCCTATTATTTTAGAATTTTTCAGATTTCCATCAAAACAATCATTAGCAATGTCATTTATTTTAAATTTATCCAGGTCTATGCCATTATAAATAACTTCCATTTTATCTTGTCTCCTAAATCCAAAATATTTCAGAAACCGTACTCTGGCGTCATTCGAGACAAAAACAATTTTTTTATTTAAGTTCCATATAATTTGCCAAAAAATGTTACTTGATGTCTTCTTTTCTCTACTATGCATGGAACTTAAAATAGCCTGTGTTCTTGCAAAAAATCCGGCAACAGAGCCGTAAAAGGCAGCCCCAGCATTATGATTATGTATTATAGCTATGTCTCTGACTCTCAAAAGTTTTATTAATTTTGGCAGAAAAGAAAAATCAAGCCCCTTTTTTTTATTAAGCACAAAGACTTCTATATTTTTAGATACTGCCTCTTCATATAGTTCGCCTTTTTCTTCAAGGCAACAGATCATAGCTGTAAAATTCCCTTTGTTCAGCTGCTCGGTCATGTCCACAACCAGCTTTTCTAGCCCGCCAAATTTTAGGCTTAGCACTATATGTAAGATATTTTTCGCCTTCAAGTTACGCATATTTTTAATCAAACCGGATTTTATATGGTTAAACTTTTCTCTAGATTTTCTATATCCGCAGGCAGTTTAATTTGCCAGTCAAATTTTTCCCGTACCCTCGACAACCCGTTGCTTCCTAGACGCTCTCTAATTTCGCCCTGCTTAAATAGTGTTATGACCTTATCTGATATTTCTTTTATATTATTTGAATCCAAAATAATCCCGCCAACATTGTCTTCTATGGCCTCAATTGCGCCACCAGATCTGCCACCTATGACCGGCTTCCCACATGCATTTGCTTCAATAAAAACCATCCCGAATCCTTCTGCGTCCCCATTTTCTAAAATTCTATTGGCCATAATAAAAAGATCGCAAATGTTATAATATTGTGGCAAATCGGCATTTGAGACAGCCCCAACAAATTTTACATATTCTTGGACATCGAGCTTATTAGCAAGGTCGATCAATGGCTGTCTTTCATCCCCATCCCCAACTATTACATATATAGTATCAGGTATCTCGGCGATCACCTGCGGCAAGGAGCGGATCACATAGTCATGCCCTTTCCTCTTGTCAAGCCTGCCAACAGTTAGGAGTATTTTCTTATTGGCAAGGCCAAGTTTCTTCTTGATGTATTGGTTTTCATTTGGAAAAAATATTTTGGTATCGACTCCGGGATATATAGTAATGATCTTTGTGTCCGTAATAAAATATTTCGATTGCAGCCGTTTTTTTGTAAAGGTTGAGTTGACAACAAATATATCAACAGATTTATAAAAATGCGCTTTTATACTATCGCTGCGTAGTTTAATATCCGGAGAATCTCCATCCCCATGTAAAAAAACTATAAATCTTTTGTGGAACATTTTTTTTGCAAAATACCCAAAAAACAACATTGTTGTGTCGGCTTGCCCAATAATAATAGCGGTAATACTGGATTTGAATAAAATCCATAAAAAAAGCAACAAGATGCAGACGCTCTTAAATAGAAACGATGCTTTATACGCTGTCTTATAGTTTTTTAGAAAATGGCTTCTGTATATAACGTACTCTTCATTTTTATTTTGTCCATCATTACCCCTAGCTGCTGTAAAAACGACTATCTTGTCTTTTGGAAAATGACCGCAAAATCTATAGTAAAAATTAGGAACGCCCCCTATAAGAGGAGGATACTGTGTCGTAAAAAGCAAATATTTGTTATCTAGGGCCATATTATTAAATTACTTTCTAATCTTTTGCCGCCTCTTCGTACACCCTCAGGGTCTCCTGCGCCGATTTTCTCCAGCTAAAATCCTTAGCCCGTGCGCCAGCCTTATCTTCCAATTTTGAACGAAGCTTATTGTCCGATAATAGCAATCCGATGCCTTCGGCTATTTCATATTCATTATATGGGTCAACCATATAGCCAGCATCACCAACCACTTCAGCTAACGACGAATTATTCGCTATCATGACGGCTTTGGAACATGCCATCGCCTCTAATGCCGGCAGACCAAATCCCTCATGAAGTGTCGGAAATAGGAAAAATTCGCAAGCGTTATAAAGCGATACAAGCTCATCATCTTTCACAAAGCCGCTAAACACTACATCGTTAAATAAGCTCTTATCGGAGATAGCGCCTAATAGCGCTTCGCCTTCCGCATCCGGCTTTCCGACCATGAGTAAGCTTGTGCCATCAGGTATATTATTTTTGGCTATCTGGAACGCCTTGAGCATCCTAGCGATATTCTTCCTCTCCTCAAACCCGCCCGCATACATAATGAAGCGGTCCTTTAGACAATATTCCGTTTTGAGCCGGTTAAAAATACCATTATCTTGAATAGGCTTGAACTTTTCACTAACACCATTATAAACGACGTGTATGCGCTCATCTGGCACTTTTAGAAACTTAACTACATCCTTTTTCGTATTCTGAGATATGGCAATTATTTTTGTCGCTCTAGCCGTAGATTTAATCCTAGCCATATACTCGAATTTATGGCGCCTCCCCGCAAGATATTTATCTGGAAACACGAGGTGGACCAGATCGTGCACTGTGACCACGGTACTATAAGGCTTAAACCATGGCAGCCCGCCCTGGACCGGTGAATGGAATACGTCTACT
>CAZSJF010000214.1:0-1135 GCA_964606705.1 uncultured Bacteroidales bacterium | reverse complement strand
CAGAGAGAACCGCCCTGTAAAGCAAGAATTGATTCTTTAAACTTAAAGAATCTAATGCTAGAAGTTCTTTTATTCTGACACGGTTATTCGATCTCTTTGCTAAACCATCCAACCAATGTCTTGAGTTCCAATTGCTATTACCGGAGGCAACTATAAACAAGTATTCGTTATTCGAATCAACAGCCAGAAGGCTTTCGATCAAATTATAAATATAAGTGCCTATACCCCTGAACCTGTTGTCGAATCTATCTAATGGCCTTACGTCAATGGCGATCTTCATTTTATATTTATTTCGCGATTTTTTTATGCCACATTACAAAATATTCATACATTGTTCCTAAAATACGCCGCGCCTGAAGATTAGAGTAAAAAATCTTTTTATGGCTGGAACATAAAGAAAATAAATATTTAAGCGCCTTTTCTAAAAAAGCTCTATATAAATATCGCGGAACACCTAAATATGTTACATAACTGCTTATTATGGCAAAGTTTCTTCTAGCTATGCTGCGCCCATCATTAAAATACCAACGCTTAAGATAACGCTTGTTTACCCTACAAGTATCCACCGGATGCTGCACCACTATATTAGGATCATATGCCATCTTTACATTGATTTTTCTAAAGCGTTCGAAAAGTTCAATTTCTTCGCCACCGATTTTTAAATCCCCAAATATGCCTAAATCCGTGCGGAACAGGCCATATTTTTCAAACACCTCTTTTTTAAAGAACATATTTGAACCTAACGGCGATTTCATGCCATCCCTGTATTCTCTTTTTTGATTACCTTCGTCATAGTTTACAATAGGACCTTCTGCATATTCAGGATAAAACCAGTCAGGCGGGTTCGTGGCCCATGCGGACAATACCCTGCCACCACCACCTAGATACATATCGGAAGTAAAGAATTTTGCAATTTCCAAAAGCCACCGTTCTCCTATAAGGACATCATCATCGGTAAAAACAAGGAATTTCCCTCGGGCTTGTTTTATGCCTGTATTTAAAGCGAAGGATTTCCCCTGTTTATCCTCAAAAATATAACGCAACCTGTCACCGAATTTAGCATAAAATCTATCGACTACATACCTTGTTCCATCGTTAGAATTATTAACCACAAACACCAAACACACCCAACACA
>CAZSJF010000213.1:0-5380 GCA_964606705.1 uncultured Bacteroidales bacterium | reverse complement strand
TGTGTTGGGTGTGTTTGGGTTTTGTTTGAAAATTGCAAATTGTAAGGTTGGATTATTGATTAATTTTAATGTGTTAAAATTAATAGAAGGTATTCGTAGGGTTGTTAATAAATATTAACTCCGCGTTTCTCTGCGAAATATCTCAGCGTAACTCAGCGGTTAAATTTTTACCGCAGAGAACCACAGAGAACGCACAGAGGGCCACAGAGAAATTAATATAATAGAATATTTATGTAAATTTATTAAATCCATGAAAATACGTAAACCGGCAGTAGCAGGGCAATTTTATCCGAAAGATAAAATTGAATTAATGAATTTAATAAGGCTTATATGTGAAAAAGAAAAGCCGCATGTTGACATATCTTTATCCGCAAAAAACATAATAGGAGGGATAGTCCCTCATGCAGGGTATATTTATTCAGCATATCAGGCAGTTCATTTTTTTGAGATAGCTAAAAATTCAAAAGATAAATTTGATACGGTATTTATAATAAATCCGAATCATAACAGCCTTCACCCTGAGATAGCTCTGGATGAAAATGACTGCTGGGAAACGCCTCTTGGTAAGGCGGAAATAGACAAAGATTTTTATTCTGAGCTCGGCTTTGAAAAATCAGAAATGACTCATAAATACGAACATTCAGGCGAGGTAATATTGCCGCTGCTGCAATACTTTTTTGATTATGATTTTAAAATTGTGCCTGTCACTATTTCAACACAAAGTGTTGATAATGCAGTAAAAGTGGCAAATGCTGTTTATTCTGCGAATAAAAAAATCGGCAAACATATTTTGATAATCGCTTCCTCTGATTTTTCACATTTCTTGAGTCCGCACGAAGGCAAACAGCGGGATGATATGGTTATTAAAGAAATATTAAATTTCAATACAAGAGAAGTTTATAAAACGATTGTAAGAAATAATCTTTCTGTTTGTGGGTTCGGACCTATCATGGCATTGATGGAATATTCAAAACTGGCTTGTGATAAGCCGGAGGCAAAGATTTTGAAAAGAGGCCATTCCGGAGAAATTATACCTTCAGATAGTGTGGTTGACTATGTCTCAATGTTGTTTTGTGAGTGAATTATTTAACTAATTTGGAAATAGCCCTGAAATAAGGATAACTGGCATCCCTGCACAATTCAAATAATATTGACTCATAACTTGAAATAATCGCTCCTTCTGAAATCATACGTTTTACAGCGGTTTCCTTATTTTTAATATCTCTTGATGAAATGCAGTCCTCAATAATTACAGGAATATAACCTTTTTCAATCAGGTCAACAGCTGTCTGCAGCACACACACATGAGCTTCTATACCTGCAATTATTACAAATTTCTTCCTGGAATCTTCCATGTCTTTGGTGAAATCTGACATATCACAGCAGCTAAAAGACGTTTTTTCAAAATAACTGAATTCTCCTAAAGCTTCCTGTATGGGAGCGATGGTATGCCCCAGTGCTTCCGTATATTGCTGTGCAACCAGTATGGGGACTTCCATGTGTAAAAGCCCTTTTATCAGTATGGATGTGTTATGTGTCAGTTTTTCGTTTTCAAAGATATGAGGATATAATTTTTCCTGCATGTCTATTATAAGTCCGATGCTGTCTTCTCTTAAGATTCTCATTTTATTAGTTTTATTAAGGAATTTTGTATCCTCTTTTTTTCGCCATTTCTTCCATGCGTTTTGCCCATGAGGATGTTTTCTTTGCTTTCGGATTGTTTTTGTATTCCTGTATCTGGCGGTGAATTTCTCCCTCATCAATGAATTGTCTGATGATATACATCTGTCCGAAAGTTAAGACATTAGCTAAAAAGTAGTAATAACTTAAAGCGGAAGCAAAACTATTGAAAAATCCAAGGAACATAATAGGCATAAGGTACATCATGACTTTCATACCCGGCATTTGCTGGCTTGAAGGCATCATCTGATTGTTTACCATTGTATATATGATTGTTGATATGGTCATCAGCAGGCAGAAAAGGCTGACATGGTCACCATAATAAGGGATATTAAAAGGTAAATTCATTATTGAATCATAGGAAGACAGATCTTTAGCCCATAGAAAACCCTGTTGTCTTAATTCAAAGGAGGCAGGAAAGAAGCGGAACAAGGCTATAAGTATAGGAAATTGTAATAACTGCGGGACACACCCTGCCATCGGATTTACACCTGCTTTTTTGTACAACGCCATTGTTTCCTTCTGCTTTTTCATGGTATCTTCAGACTTGGGGTATTTTTTACCTATCTCATCCAGTTCAGGCTTCAGCACCTTGATTTTTGCAGAGGATTTATAGGTTTTGTATGCTATCGGAAACAAGACTATTTTTAAAAGAACAGTCAGTATAAGAATGATTATTCCGTAGTTTATATTATAGCTTTCAAGGAAATTGAATACGGGTATAACAGCATATCTGTTAATCCATTGCATCAGGAAAAAGCTCCATCCGAGTGGTATCTGCCTTTCCATGTCAATCTTGTATTGCCTTAAAGTTTTGTATTTGTTTGGCCCGAAGTAAAATTGCATAGGGAAACTGTTATCAACCGAACTGTTGTATGGTATGCTGATTTCTGTTGACATTGTCTTGACAAACCTGTTGTTTTTTTCTGATTTATCTGTTACGGTTTTTATTTTGGCATTATCAAAGCTGTTCTCTGCAATTATTACAGAGGTGAAAAACTGTTGTTTAAAACCAATCCATTTGACATTTGTTTCCAGAGACTTTTCCCCATCTTTGGTTTCAGACATAAAGTCAACTTCATCCTGATAATATTTATAATAAATGGTAGAAGAATTTTGTTCATTGGATAAACTTCTTTCTTTTCTTAACAGTTTTGCTTTCCAGTCAAAAGAGATATAATTGATATTCGGAGCAATGACATCCTTAAGCCCGACAATATTGATTTTATAGCCAAGCATATAGCTGTTGCCTTTCAGGGTATAAAGGAATTCAATGTATTTGTTTTTATTTACAGTGTCTATGTCCGGATAGATCCTCATTGAGAAATTCACCGAATTATTGCCGCTTACGTATACGGAATCTTTAGTTGCTGCATTGAAGAAATGAGGTTTGAAATATAATTCCTTTGTATTTATATCCCTGTTGTTTGCAAAGAAAGTTATTCCGAACTCGGAAGATTTTTCGTCAAACATGATCAGTGGCAGGGAGTCGTAGGTTTTGTATTTTTTCAGTTCAACAGAACATATTTTACCGCCTTTTGAAGATATTTTGACTTTCAGAAGTTCATTTTCTATTGTGTAAAATTCTTCTTTTCCCATGGATGAACCGGAAAATACCCCTAACTGAGCCTGTTTTAGTACGGTCGCCTGAGTGTCAGCAGTAGCAGTAGCAGTAGCAGTAGCAGCAGCAATTGTGCCGGCAGAATCCTTTTGTGGTTTTAAGGTTGCCTCAGGATTTTTCGCTGCCTTGGCTTGTGCAAGTACTATGGAATCATTTATTTTTTTATGGACCAGAGCGACAGAGTCGTTATATTTTTTCTGCGATTCAAGTTCTTTCTTGGAAGGAGCATTAAAAATACTGAAGCCTATCAGTATTCCGAATATTAAAAGAAATCCTATTACAGTATTTTTGTTCATATTGAAATTATTTAATTGCCCACAAATATACTTTAAATGAAGGAAAGAGAAAAAATAAATTACAAAAAATACAGAAAACTATTTTGCTGTTTGTATTGAAGCTTTGATAAAGCTGACAAACAGAGGATGCGGGTTTGTGACAGTACTTTTATATTCAGGGTGGAACTGTGTGCCTATAAACCACGGATGGCCTTTTAGTTCAATGATTTCAACAAGATTTTTATCGGGGTTGATGCCTGATGGTATCATCCCTGCTTTTATATACCTGCTCAGATATTTGTTGTTGAATTCGTATCTGTGGCGGTGGCGTTCTCTGATAAGCGGCTTTTTATAGATGCTGTATGTCAGAGTCCCTTCGGAAACCCTGCACGGATAAGCTCCCAGCCTCATTGTGCCCCCTTTATTCTTTTCTTTTTTCTGCTCTTCCATGATATCAATGACAGGATAGTCGGTTCCGGGAGTCATTTCAGTAGAGTTGGCAGACTTGAGCTTTAATACGTTTCTTGCAAATTCAATGACCGCACATTGCATGCCAAGGCAAATGCCGAGGAACGGAATATTGTTTTCCCTGACATATTTTATGGCTGTAATTTTTCCTTCAATGCCTCTTTTCCCAAATCCCGGTGCAATAAGCACCCCCTGTAATCCCAATAATTTCTCTTTTACGTTTTTTTCATTTATGCTTTCAGAATGTATGGATATTACATTTACTTTGCAGTCATTGACTGCACCTGCATGTATGAATGATTCATTGATTGATTTATAGGCATCTTTCAGCTCAACATATTTGCCGATCAATCCCACAGTGACCTCTTTCTTAGGGTTATCTATTTTTTTCAGGAATAATTCCCATTTTTTGAGATTGATTTTGGTGTCAGTAGGCATGTTGGTCTTTTTCAGGACTACTGCGTCTAAATTTTCTTCCTTCATCAGCAAGGGTACTCTGTAAACCGAGTCTGTATCTATAGCTTCAATTACTGATGAATGATCAACGTTACAAAACAGAGCTATTTTTTCGCGTAATGATTTGGGAATAGGCTTAACTGTCCTGCAGACCAGTATATCCGGCTGTACTCCTAATTCCAGCATTGCTTTGACAGAATGCTGTGTAGGCTTTGTCTTAAGTTCATTTGCGGCAGACAGATACGGAATCAGAGTAAGGTGTACTACAAGGCAGTTTTTCCCGAGTTCCCATTTTATCTGGCGCACAGCTTCAATGTAAGGCAGTGATTCTATATCGCCGACAGTGCCGCCTATTTCTGTAATGACAAAATCATATTTTTTTTCTTTCCCGAGTAGTTTTATCCTGTGTTTTATTTCGTCTGTGATATGAGGTATTACCTGGACGGTTTCTCCCAGATAATCGCCGCGCCTTTCTTTTTCAATAACCGACTGGTAAATTCTGCCTGTTGTAATGTTGTTTGCCTGAGAAGTAGAAATGTCAATAAATCTTTCGTAATGGCCTAAATCAAGGTCGGTTTCGGCCCCGTCTTCTGTCACATAACATTCCCCGTGCTCATAAGGGTTTAAAGTCCCCGGGTCCACATTGATATAAGGGTCAAGCTTTTGTATGGTTACTGAAAACCCTCTTGCCTTTAATAATGTGGCAAGCGATGCGGATATTATACCTTTTCCCAATGAAGATGTAACACCACCTGTAACAAATATGTATATTGTATCCGGCATAATGTTGTTTTATTATTTTTACAACTTAATAAAACAACATTATGCCGGATATAATATACATATTTGTTACAGGTGGTGTTACATCTTCATTGGGAAA